>CAJXPC010000249.1 GCA_913057845.1 uncultured Pseudomonadota bacterium | reverse complement strand
ATCTACACCTCTCTATTCGTCGGCAGCGTCAGATGTGTATAAGAGACAGCTTTCAAGGAGGGCGAATGAAAAAACTATCGGTGGCTAGGCCATCTGAGTTAAAGAATCATATCGGTGAGGATCTTGCCTTGAGCGAATGGGTTTGTGTGACTCAGGATATGATTAACATGTTTGCCCAATCGACTGGGGATCACCAATGGATTCATGTGGATGTTGAGCGTGCGGCCCAGGATACGCCGTTCGGGTCGACTATCGCCCATGGGTTTCTGACTTTATCTCTCCTTTCTAAATTCCTTAACGAGACGATTGATCTTGGGAAATCAAAAATGGGAATTAATTATGGGTTAAATCGCGTACGGTTTACCGCTCCAGTCAAAAGTGGGGCGATGGTTAGGGCTCGATTTGCGCTTCAAAATGTAGTGCCGATAGATGATGGTGTGCAACTTGAGTGGGAGGTGACTGTTGAGGCTCAAAATGAGATAAAACCCGTTTTGGTTGCTGAATGGTTAACCAGACGCTACGGCTAGATTATTCTTAACTGAAGTAAAAAAATGTCTCAACTCGATTTAAGGCAATTGCAACAAACGGTCCACTCCCTTAGGGATGAGCTCGAAAAAAGTGCAGCTAACACGGAACGCGAAGTTCAAAAAGAGCGAGCAAAGTCGTCTGATGAAATCCAACAGTTAAAAAATGCGACGCAGGCGGTCAGAGATTCGCTTGAGGAACATAAACATGAGGCAAATGAATTGTTACAGCACGCACAAATGACACTAGAGAACGAAAATCGGCAGCTGCGGGCAACTGCCTCAGCGCTTCGCGACGAGCTAGAGCGCGAGAAACAATCGTCCATTCGGGCGATTGATGAAGTGGAGCAAGAGTTCAGTAAAGAAAAGCGCAGTCTACAAGAGCAGATCCAAAAGCTGAGAGATCAATTAGAGGTTAAGGCATGAGTGCCGAAGAGCTCGCCTCTCCTAAAAAGAAGAGAAAAGGTACGAAAGATGAACGCCTAAAGCGTTCTCAGATTTTGCTCGATGTCACCCGTAGGTGCGCATCCTTAGCGAATATTCAGGATGTCTGGAAAGAACTCGTGGGCATGACTTCTCATGAGCTCGATTGTGATCGTGGCACTTTATTTTTAAATGATAAAGAAACTAATGAGTTGTTTTCATTTGTCGCTCAGGGAAATTTGACGCGAGAAATTAGAATTTTAAATGACAGTGGTATCGCTGGAGGTGTTTTCCAAACAGGGCAATCCAAAATTAGTGATGACCCATATAACGACCCTATGTTCAATCGTGAGGTGGATCAGAGAACCGGTTATACCACTAGGAACATAGCTTGTGTACCTGTTAGGACTATGGCGGGTGAAAAAATTGGCGTCATGCAAACGTTAAATAAACGTGTCGGTGAATTTAACGAAGATGATCTAGAGCTGCTTGAGGAAATGACGACTCAGGCTGCGGTTGTTTTGCAGGGGCTCCAGCATTACGAACAGATCGACAAGATCCGAGAAAAAGAAAATGCTTTTTTGCAATTAATGTCCGACATTAATTCTGAATTTGAATTGTCTAGAATGTTGATGCGTGTCGTTCAGGAGATTACCGCAATGTTAACGGCGGAGCGAGCGACGATCTTCATGTTTGATCAATCAACCGCAACCCTATTCTCCCAAGTGTCTGCGGGAGGGGAAATCAATGAGATACGTTTTCCTTCCCACTTGGGGATTGCTGGGGAAGTCTTTACGTCCGGCAAGAGTATGAATATTCCACATGCTTACGCAGACCTGCGGTTCAATCCGGCATTTGATAAACAAACTGGTTTTTTTACACGCTCAATATTGTGTGTGCCGATCGTAAATAACGACAATGAAACGATTGGCGTGACTCAGGTGCTCAATAAAAGAGGTGGTGTCTTTACAGATGACGATGAGCAACGACTTAAAGCGTTTACCGCGCAGATTTCGATCAGTCTTCAAAACTCTAAATTGTTTGATGACGTGCAACGCATTAAAAATTACAACGAAAGTATGCTGCAGAGTATGTCGAATGGTGTCTTGACGATGGACCCTTTGGGTGAGGTGGTTACTTGTAACACGGCGGCGTTAAAGATTTGGGAGGCGGAGGAGAATGATTTTGTCGGAAAGAAGATACAAGATCTAATTGAGGATGAGGGTAAGTGGATTCTTGATCAGATTGAGAAAGTTAAAACTGAAAATACCCCTCAATTAATTTCCGACACTATGTTTACGCTGTCAGGAACGAATAAAACAGTCAATCTAACGTTTATGCCATTGGTTGCAGCTGAAGAAGATAAAGAGCTCGGTTCAATGATGATGTTCGAAGACATCAGTAGCGAAAAGCGCATGAAATCCACGATGTCGCGATATATGGATCCCGTTATTGCCGCGCAGATGATGGAGGGTGATGGACAAGAGTTCTTGGGTGGAGTTAGCGCCGAAGCAACAGTCATGTTTACAGATGTTCGCGGTTTTACTACGATTACGGAGGAGTATGGCGCGCAAGGCACGGTCTCTTTTTTAAATGAGTACTTCTCTTTGATGGTCGACTGCATCAGTAAAGAGGGGGGGATGCTAGATAAGTTTATAGGTGACGCCATCATGGCTTGCTTCGGTTTGCCTATGCCGCATGATGATGATCCGGACCGAGCCATGCGTGCCTCCATCGCGATGATTCAAGCGCTTTGGGCTTGGAATCATACTCGTCTTGCGAAAGGATTTAAGACTGTCGATATGGGCATTGGGTTGAATACCGATATAGTCGTTTCGGGGAATATCGGTTCGCCTAAACGCATGGATTACACGTTGATTGGTGATGGAGTTAACTTGGCAGCTCGACTTGAAAGTGCCTGTAAGTCTTATGCTGCACGTATCCTTGTTAGCGACGCAACTGTTCAAAAGTTAAAAGGCACGTATCGCATGAGGGCGGTTGATTTGGTTGTGGTGAAAGGTAAAACTCAGCCAGTTAAGATTCTGTCTCTTATACACATCTGACGCTGCCGACGAATAGAGAGGTG
>CAJXPC010000248.1 GCA_913057845.1 uncultured Pseudomonadota bacterium | reverse complement strand
TCTATTCGTCGGCAGCGTCAGATGTGTATAAGAGACAGATTTAGTTCATAAACAAGAGGGATTCCGGTGGGTACGTTTAGATTAACGATGTCAGTTTCACTGATGTGATCGAGGTGTTTAATTAATGCGCGCAGCGTATTTCCGTGCGCCACGATTAAGAGTTTCTCCCCATTCAAAATCAGGGGGGCTATGGTCTCTTCCCAAAAAGGTAGGAATCTGTCGACGGTATCTTTGAGGCATTCGGTAAGCGGGAGATCCTTGTCTGGAACCGAGCTATATTTGTTGTCTAATTTGGGGTCCATAGGGGACTTATTTTCAAGCGGTGGAGGCGGAGTGTCATAACTCCGACGCCAAATCAAGACTTGGTCATCTCCAAATTTTTTGGCGGTTTCTGATTTGTTTAGTCCCTGAAGTGCACCGTAATGTCGTTCGTTTAAACGCCACGTAAGCGACTGGGGGACCCAAGCCTGATCCAACTCCTCGAGTGTGAGCCACATAGTACGGATCGCCCTTTTTAACATTGATCCAAACGCCCGGTCGAAATGAAACCCTTCCCTTTTAAGTAGCGCACCTGCTTCTTTTGCCTCGCGAACGCCTCTATCGCTGAGGTCTACATCCATCCAGCCTGTGAATTTATTTTCTTGATTCCAAATGCTTTCTCCGTGCCGCAAGAGTACTAATTTTTTCATAATTCCTTAACCTAAAAACTAAATAATTATTTGCATATTTTAATCGGTATGATGACTAATTAAGCCCTGAGCGACAAATTTCAGTAAAATTTCACTTCAAACAGTACTTTACTGCTTATATGTTTTCATAAACAGACTGTGGTTTGATGTGGGTCAGTATTCGGCCCCAGACCATGAATGGGAATGACTAAAGGTTTATATAACTCGCTGGAGATTTATGGTGTCAACAATGGATTTTATTTCGTCAAACAGTTGGCTTGTTATAGCCGTCCTTGCCAGTGGTGGTTATCTGATTATCCCTAAATTGATGTTGGGTGATGCAACTTCCGGAGGGCTAGGGCCTCAGGCGCTGGTGCAACTGATAAATCGTAAGCATGCCACTGTAATCGATGTGCGGGAGGCGAAGGATTTTGAGGCCGGCAGTATCGTGGGCGCCAAAAATATGCCCTTTGGTTCTCTCAAGGAGCGCGCGCATGAACTGAAAAAATTTGAGAAACATCCCATCGCGTTGGTTTGTGCGTCGGGCGCTAAATCTCGAACGGCTCAAAAGTTACTTGTTAAAGAAGGTTTTGATGATTTGCATGTATTAACTGGCGGTATGTCTGCGTGGACCCAAGCCAGTCTGCCCACATCGAGAGTAGGGAAGTAATTTCCAATTACTGAGGAGGAAGGCAATTGGTTGACCAAGTTGAAAGCGGGACCGTCGAGGTCATTATGTATTGCACCGATTGGTGTCCGTACTGCGTGCGCGCTGAGAATTTATTGGCCTCAAAAGGCGCTATCATCAACAAGATCAATTTGGATGAGCAGCCAAATAGTCGAGCTGAAATGATGGAGCGAACAGGTAGAAGAACTGTGCCACAAATTTATATCGGTGGTCGTCATATTGGTGGTCATGATGACATTGTCTCTCTTGATAAGAGTGGAGATCTCGATGTGCTTTTGCGAGAGAGTTCCTGATTAATATAAAACAAAACTATTTAAACAATCATGAGTGAAAATAACGATAAGCCAGTATTCTCGATTGAGAAGTTATACGTAAAAGATCTGTCCCTAGAGGTGCCTGGTGCGCCTGGAGTATTTGGGCAGAAGGGCTCGCCCCAAATTGAAATCACGATGAATAATACAGCTCAGGCTCTAGAGAATGGTTTCTATGAGGTTCTGGTGAAGGCGACTGTAACCGCGAAGATTGAGGATGTAACTCTTTTTTTGGTAGAGGCGAGCCAAGGGGGAGTATTTCAAATTCGTAATTTGAGTGATGATCCATTAGAAATGACATTGGGTATTGCTGCGCCAAATATCATTTTTCCATATTTAAGAGAGACAATATCTGATGCGGTTTCCAAGGCGGGATTTCCGCCGGTCTTATTGCAGCCGATGAATTTTGAAGCGGTTTATAGAGCGCGTAAGGAAGAGCAGGCTGCCCCAGAGAGTGGTGAGGCGACTAAGCACTGATTCTTTTCGCGAGTGCCGCTTCAGTATCCGAGGGGTTGGTCGTTTGAGTGGTTCTGGGAGATAAGATGAAGATTGCGGTTATTGGAGCGGGCGCCTGGGGAACGGCATTAGCCGTCTCCATCGGTAGATCATCTTCGGTGAGTCTTTATGGTGCTAACACTGAGTTAGTTGGCAACATGAATCAGCACAGAGAAAATCAACGATATCTTCCTGGGGTCTCGTTATCTGAATGCGTTCAAGTCACTAATAGCTTAGATTCTGCGCTCGATGGCGTGTCAGGCATCGTGATGGCCGTCCCAACTAAGGGGTTACGTCAGTCTGTCAGAGAATGTCGGTCAATCGTTGGGGATGGAATTCCCTATCTAATTACCTGCAAAGGTTTTGAGGTGGAGACTGGTTTATTACCCTTTCAGGTGATCGAAGACGTTGCGCTCAAGGCGCGCTACGCCATTCTCTCTGGGCCCAGTTTCGCGAGGGATGTGGGCGAGCAAAAATCCACAGTTGTTAGTCTCGCGTCTAGGGACTCGTCTACTTCAGATGTGTTTTCCGGTGTATTGCTTCAGGGTGGGGTTCGGACTTACTTTAATGATGATGTGATCGGTGTGTCCGTGGGTGGTGCCGTTAAAAATGTAATTGCGATTGCTGCGGGGATGGGGGATGCGTTAGGGATTGGTGCAAGTGCCTTGGCTGGGCTTGTGACGCGAGGCTTGAGTGAGGTGTGTAGGCTTGGCATTGCTTTGGGCGCTAAACCAGAAACATTTATGGGCTTATCTGGCATGGGGGATTTGGCGCTGACCTGTTTCAGCGATTTATCTCGTAACCGACGACTTGGTTATGCGTTGGGTTTAGGTAAATCACTCCAAGAGGCCGAGAAGGCGTTGGGTCAAGTGGCTGAAGGTGTACATG
>CAJXPC010000247.1 GCA_913057845.1 uncultured Pseudomonadota bacterium | reverse complement strand
CGAGATGTAGAGAGGTCTCGTGGGCTCGGAGATGTGTATAAGAGACAGGGTTATGACTTCCGTTACTTTATTTCCAATACGCGAATCTTGGATGGGCATTTTGTACATACTATTGGGACAGGATCAGAAGCTCGCCCAGAGGCGTCTACGATACTAATGAAAGAGCCTTCTAAACCCTCAACAATGCTGGAATCGAGAATAATTTCAGAGCTAGACCAAGACTTCGCAGGGACAACAATCAACCTCGTCGTATCAGCATCATCCATACCGTCCCGAATTTCTATCCGGGCCAAATAATTCTCGCCAATCGCAACATAGGTATTGTCATACAGCCCGTTGAAGTCGCTGTTGTCTCCGTTGCCCCACCACCCTGGAAAATTTACCCGGTTAAGAAATAGTTCATCAGCGGACAGTTTATTTCTATCGCTCACGCTCCTTTCCGAACGTACATCCCTATCACTGACACTACGCCAATAATAGCTCACCTCACTGGAGCTACTGAGATCAATACCAATTGATAAGTTGTTAAAATCATTCCATGACCACCATCCGCCTCCGCCATCTAGCCAAGTGATATTTCCATCATTGCCGCCCAATGTGAAATTGCCACCGCCAACATGCGTAGGCAGCGTTAGGTCAAGATCTGAGGGGTCGCTGTAAGCTCCGTCAGCAGCTAAGGCCCAACTGAATTTCCAGCTACTAACACTCGGAAAGTCTTGGGTTGAAGACGCACCGGCAAACGTCGTGCCCTTAGGCACCTTTACTGAAAATGCGATAAAGACCTTTTCACTATTTTTGAATCTAGCCTCAAGTTGCGATATTCGATTCATTGAACTGAGTGATTGCGTACGATCCCGCGCTGTCATGGCCAAATTACCGTTGCCTTCATCTACATATCTTGCAATACCATTGTACCAACCCGTACCACCCCACTCGCCTACCGTAGCGGAATCATAAACGACGGGCTCTCCACCACGACCTGCCTCAAAATTATCAAAGATGACAACGTCTGGACCAGAACCAAAACCAGTACCAGATACCCTGACTTCACCTGAGTCAGCCAAAAGCTCTACGGAGCCTATGCTGGGCGCCGCAGCAACTGCCCCACCAGTCAAAGCCAAAACAGGTAAAAAATACAGAGCGCGATTCGGGAGCATCTTATCACCATTGTTTGTCAATTTTGTGCCTACCGGCCAATACTAGCACTGCAGTATCAGCTTTAGTAATAATTAAAGGTACTAAAAAAATTTTCGTTATTATACTGACTCTGAAAAATTACAAAATTAAATATTTTTATTGAAAAGTTAAGAGTCAGCGCACAAAACTTGGTTAGATAGACACTTCCCGTTTAAAAATTCTTTTCCGAATCATATAAAATAGACTTGGGTTGTAACGCTCTATCTCTTTAAGTTTAAGATAAGTGCTTTCAGAGATACATTTCCTATCTTTTCTTACTTCGCTTAGTTTCCTGACAGAGTCATATATAGCTTTAAAATAAACCTTCATATATCCATCTCTTAGGCTATAGATAAACATTGCCATGAGATGCAATGGAACTTTTCGAAAAAAGAGTACTAAGGTGTAACGACGAACCCCCAACCACACCATATTTCTTGTGTCGTAATAATATCGTCTCCAGTTAGGCCGCCCACCCATAGAATGAGCATGCCGTACGGTAATATCAGGACAGTAAATAACATCCCAGCCCGCATCCATTAATGCAAGTGCTACGTCAGGGCCTTCATGGCTAATAAAAAAATACGCCGGATACATTCCGGTGTCCAAAAAAGGTTGCCGACGATATGCGACGGCCCCTTCGCTAATCTCGTACGTATTAAACTCCTTACTACCCCATTCATTTAGATGGCGACGGTGGCACCAATTAATTTGCTTTTCCGTCAAATCATCGATAACCCGAAAGTTTATCGCTGCCACCGATTCTTTTTCTCGGAATTGCTCTCTAATCAGTTGAACATCATGCGCTGTCAAGCCAAATACATCGTCGTCCAACGTAATTACAATTTCTCCAGTTGCATGTTGAACGCCAGTATTTCTCGCGGCCACGCCCACATTTCTATCCATTTCTATTATTTTTATACGGTCTCTAAACTCAACCAACACAGATCGGACCGGAGTTTCCGAGTTATTATCAACTACAACAACCTCTACTTCAGGATTAAGCTCATACAACAACTCCGAAATATTTCGCCTTATTTCATCCGGTCGATTATAAGAAATAATAACTACACTTACAGCAAGCACGACGCCTCCTATTCTAAACGCATCGATAAATACTTTACACCAAATACTGTTTTGAAAAAGTCTTCCATTGAGGCGCCAGCATTATATCTTGAAATCTCAAATAAATCTGCTAACGGCGATAGGGTGGGGTACGCGGTAACACCCCAGCTATAACCTAATTCGATAAGGGCATTTTTCACACGAAAATCAAAATCTGACTTCATCCCATTTGGATAACAAAAGCCTTCAACTTTACAACCCAAATTCGTCTGAATCATTTCTTTCGATTTTTTTAACTCGTTAATAATTTCTTGATCAGTTAACTTCGTAAGTATCGGGTGGCTATAGGAGTGGCTTTCAACTGTTAGCCCAAGGGCCTGCATTTCCTTGACCTGCTGCCAACTTAGGGAGCGAAACCGATCTGGCGCTTCATTGGGGATATCTAGGTCAATGTTTCTATACAGCTGACATATGACTTCGTTTCTCTCCTCTGGGGGCAATGTCAGGCAAAAGTCGGCAATATAGTTCCAACACTCATCATCACTAAGATTTTTGTCCAGCGTGCCGCTTGCCCCAGGAAAACTAACAGACTGATTACCTCTATTTTCGACAGCATACATTATCTGATCTGGCCATAGCCAAAGATCACCGTTAATGAAGCCTGTCGTTGCAAAAAGTACCGCTGGCACCCTCTCTTCCTGAAGTATGGGAAAAGCATAGTCGGCAAAATCATGATAACCATCATCAAAGGTCACCACGACCGCATCTTTTATAGGGCTGTCTCTTATACACATCTGACGCTGCCGACGAATAGAGAGGTGGAGATCT
>CAJXPC010000246.1 GCA_913057845.1 uncultured Pseudomonadota bacterium | reverse complement strand
TCTATTCGTCGGCAGCGTCAGATGTGTATAAGAGACAGTCCTGGTGCCGTTAAGAATATTTTGCTTGGATTCGACCTTGATAAGTCTAATCTTGCTTTTCTGGCGGACTTTCCGATCCTTCTCTCGAATTCAATTGCTTGGTTAGTTGATGAACCTCCGGTTTTGAGTGTTAATCCAGGAGTCGTGACGCTTCCTGGCGATGTGACAAAGATTTATCGTATCGATGGGGTCGATATGCCGCTATGGTTTGCTGATGGGAAGGCGTACTTCCATACTCAAGAGACAGGCTTGTACACGGCATTCACACCAAATGGCCCCTTAAGAGTTTCGGTGAGCCAGTTGGATCGGCGGTTTAGTGACATTAATCTATCAAAATTACCGAGTCTCGAGTCCTTTCAAAATATTGCTAACCCAGGGTTGACCGGCTATTCGTTTTCATTCCTGGCTGGGGCTTTGACTCTTATTTTATTGATGCTGGAATGGTATTTATACCACCGGCGTATTACCCAGTGAAAATGTGGTTCCTATGTTGAGTATTGAAAATCCACATGCGCTCTGGTTGCTTTTATTATTGCCATTGCTCTGGTGGTTGTCTTTAAAGTCAAAAACAACCCTTGGGCGTCGACATCTTCGGCTGGTAAGTATTCTTCGGGGGCTGGCAATTTTGGCGGTAATTGTCGGTTTGGCGCAACCTATCATTCGATATGCTAGTCAGGATGTCTCCGTAATCTATGCGGTTGATGTGTCACGAAGTGTTGCTGCCGACTTCATAGATAAAGCGCTTAACTGGATTGATGCAGTCGAAGAACGGCATGATCCAGCTCGATCGAAGCTTGTAATCTTTGGTAAAAACCGCGCTGTTGTTTCTTCGACTCAGGAAGCAAGAGCCATAACCATTGCAGATCTCGGCCCAGATGCGCCGTTAAATGACTCTGGCTATGTAGAGCAATCGGGTACTAATCTTCAGGATGCCATCGACGAGTCGCTTGCGTTGTTGGGCTCTGACTACATTAAGAGAGTTGTTTTGTTTTCTGATGGCAATCAAACAACCGGCTCCTTACTGGATTTGGTTCAGTCTGCTCAAAGGTCTGATGTGCGTATTTTTCCTATGGTGGCTGAGTCTGCCCAAGTGGAAGATGCCTGGATTAGCAACGTTAAATTTCCTGATCGACTCAGGAAATTGGAACCTACGACCGTATTGATCAGTGTGTATAGCCCAGAGAAAACCACCATTGAAATCTCCATTTCAACTGATGGCCGTTCAATCGCAAATCAAGAGTATCTGGTTGATCGAGGTTTCAATGATGTTCAAATGAATATTAAATTTCCCGAGTTCGGATTAATACCCTTGGATGTGTTGATGAATGTTGATAATGACCCATACCTTGAGAACAATCGTTCTCGAGTGAGTGCTTGGGTCGAGAAAAAGGCGAGAGTGCTGTACCTGGAGGGCATATCAGGAGCTTCGTCGTATTTGAGTGAGGCCCTATCTGAGTCGGGTTTTGAGGTGATTGTTCATGATCGTGTTCCTAAATACGATGAATTAAAGTCCTATGATGCGCTGATACTCTCCGATGTTTTAGCTGATGCGATTTCGTCGAATTCTATGAAAGATATTAAACGGTACGTCAAAGACTTCGGAGGGGGGCTCATCTTTGCGGGAGGGGAAAACACGTTCGGAGATGATGGATATTCGAATTCTATTATTGAAGATATATTGCCCGCTAGTTTTCAGGCCCAGGAAAAGCGCAAGGATATCGCTCTTGTGATTGCTATTGACCGTTCATACAGTATGAAAGGTCGTAAGATTGAATATGCAAAAGAGGCTGCTCGGGCTTCTCTAGACTTGCTCGAAGAGCAGCATTACTTTGGTGTCGTTGCTTTCGATTCGCAGCCCTACGTACCTGTTCCTGTCGAACAGGTCAAGTCTAAACGTAAAGCGGAGGCACTCATCAGTCGTATTCAGGCGAGCGGACAAACTAATATATATCCAGCATTAGGTATCGTTTATCGCCTACTTAAAGATCTTGAGGTTCCTACTAAGCACGTCATTCTTTTGTCAGATGGAGACACTGCCCCAGCTGAATATGAACGCTTAGTTAAAAGAATGAAGGATAGTAATATTGTGATTTCCACCGTTACGATTGGGGATGGGGGCAATCCGGATTTGATGCGGCAATTATCAAACTGGGGTGGAGGACGTAATTATTTGGCGCTCTCTGCGGAATCGATCCCTCAGATTTTTACTGAGGAAACCAAGAAGGTTGTGGGAACCAGTCTTGTAGAAGAACCAATCCTGACTGTGATGAAACAAGCGATTGGGTCTTTATCCGGCATTGACCTGCAAACTGCTCCGCCACTAAAGGGCCATATTGCTGTTAAGCCTAAGGATACTGCAGAGACAATCTTGGTGACTCAACAGGGCGCTCCTTTATTGACGCGCTGGCAGTATGGCTTGGGAAAGACAATATTTTTTACGTCGGACGTTAAAAATCGTTGGTCTGCTGATTGGGTTCAGTGGGAGGGTTACGGTAAATTTTGGTCGCAACTCACGCGTGGTGTTCTCAAGCAATTAGGTTCGACGACTGTTTTTTTCGATGGTGAACGACAAGACGACGTAGCTATTTTTAACTTAACGCTACTTACTGAGGGCGGTAATTTTAGGAATGGTCTGGTGCCTGAGTTGAACCTCAGTGTTGGGCAGGAGGTTCAGGTGGCTAATATGTCGCAAATCGCACCAGGTCAATATCAATTAGTTGTGCCCTTTAAGGATCAACAGCCAGTTTCTGCAACTCTGTTGGCCAAGGGTGATATCTCTGATGATGTTGTAGATATGGCCGGATCGCGATCCGTTTTCCCAAGCTTCCCTGCCGAATATCGCTTCTCAGGGCCTAATCTTGAATTATTATCGGCGGTTGCTTTATCCACAGGAGGAGGGCTTGATGCGCGTGCTGATCAAGTTTTCGCGCCTGGTGACGACACGGCGCAAAAACGCTTTGCATTGTGGCCTATTCTGATGATTTTAGCGTTGGTCGCATACCCTGTCTCTTATACACATCTGACGCTGCCGACGAATAGAGAGG
>CAJXPC010000245.1 GCA_913057845.1 uncultured Pseudomonadota bacterium | reverse complement strand
CCTCAATCTCATTGCCATTATATTGACCGTTAGAACGTCTATTCCGTTCGTTTCTGTTCGTATGAGTTCAGTCTCACACTTATGTAAGACAATACCTACTAGGTAATAACGCGGTTTTTTGCGCCGCAGCGCCTTGACCAACGCTAACTCCCAATCGGTCTCACCCAAGTCATCCCGGGCCAGCGGGGGCGGGGCCAAATTAGAGCGAGGCGTGCTGCGCACCGGCATGTCCGCCAAAACCTCATCGGCCGGGCGCTCAGGAGCCACGAAAGGTTTCTTCGCGCGACTGATCCTTCCCGCTTTTTTAGCAGATTGATCAACCCAACCGAAACCGGCCGCTGCACCGCCTCAAAGACTCGCAACAAACGCCAAATGTTTTTTTCTTTACGAAGCCTATCCAATTCGGGCTCATGCGTTTCCTCCAGATTTTGCTGCCAGCCCTTCATCCAAATGATCTCATCTTCATTCACCGCAGTGTCTTCTCCGCCAAAACTCATGTTTTAAATATGGGTTTTCGTGGAACTAAAATCGAGACCTGAATGCCTTACCGATTTACTAATCAGATTTTTTTAATACTGATGATCAATTATTTAAAAATTACTAATCGGCCATTTGAAACCTATAATAGGTCAAAATTCAATTTCGCATATCTCACGTTAAACGTGGGTGAATAACACTGTTAGCTATAAAAAACTAAAAAATATGCTACTAATCATAGAACCAACCGTATCAGGCTTAGCATGGGTCTTTGCCATCTCCCTCTTTGTGATCATTATCGACATCTTTTTCGATACTAAGATCTTAACCGTCGTAGCACTACTGGCGGTTGCAGTCTATTTCTCTCTATTATTCGATATATCCATCAAATGGAGAATCTCGATTTCTGTTCTATGTTGGTTAGGAACTACGGCAGCTTATTTTTTTATAGCAGACCGATTCTTAGTTCCATCGGTTCGAGCGCTATTCACCAATGGAATAAGTGAATCCGATGCAACCGGAGCTGACGGAACATACCGAATAATCGAAGGCAAACGATTCGTCTACTGGAACGGCGACCTTTGGGCCATTAATCCACACAACGAAGAAGAATTTAGAGACGGTCAAACTGTATCTATTACCTCATCGGAGAACGGAAAATTCACCATTAAAAAATAAAGTTATGATAACAACAATACCACAAAACCATTGTAGAATAATCGAACGTTTCGGAAAACCAGTTAAGGTTCAAAAAAGCGGCTTAGCTATAAAGATCCCGATTCTAGACAGCGTCAAAAATGTGTCATCAGGCTGGGGGGGCGATGCAAACAAAAAAGGTGTTTTCATCGAGCTATCCGAGCAAGTTACGGACACCAATCCGAGAGAATGCATAACGAAAGATAACGCGAAAGTTCTCGTTGATGCTGTCGTTAGCTGGAGGATAATTGACCCGATCAAGGCAGTCTATGAAGTTGACCAACTTCACAAATCACTACTTCAAGCTGTTCTTAATGCAGTGAGGTCGGAAGTAGGTAAAAATGAACTGGATTACGCGCTTCAGGCCAGAACGACACTGAATGAAAAAATAACATCAAGACTTTTTGATACTGTTTCCAAGTGGGGGTTACAATTAATTAGAGTCGAGATCCAAGAACTAAAAACGGATGATGCGACAAGTGCAGCAATGCTTCAGCAGTTAGATGCTGAACGAAGAAGTCGTGCTGCAATATTGGAAGCCGAGGGGCAGGCGAAAGCTACTATCGAAATGGCAAAAGCAGATCGTGACGCAGCAATTTTAAGAGCGGAAGGACAAGCGAAAGCACTAGAGATAGCTGCATCTGCCGAAAAAACATATCTTGAAACTCTCGCGTCAGCAATTGGTGCAGATCAGGCTAATAAGATTCTTTTGGCCCAGAAGGTAATAGATGGATACTCGATTATCAGCAAGAATCCAGGTGACAAGGTATTCATACCTTCAAATGTTCAATCCTTCATAGAATTAGGAAAGAGTTAACAAGTCGAAGGATAGCCAATGACCCGAAAGGAAAAGCTGTTCATCGCCGTTCTGGCCGTGTTTGGCTTGTCGCTCTTGGTGTCCATTTTGGGACATCGCGATGAAGGGGGGGAATTCGAGTCTATCGCGATAGGAGAGGGGGCCGAAAAGGTATACTGGTCGGGGTCACGAGAACTGAGCCGTTGAGAGATTAGTCCATCAGTGGCATTCCCCTCCGTTGCCCCTTTAAGCCATCACACAAACGATTTGAACCGCTGATCTAGGCAAGGGTGCAAGGACTTTTAAACAATCACCCGACATATCGCACCTTTTTGTTAAAAAATTACACCTTCCGGGTGATGAATCATCATCTTCAGCCAGCACCCTATTGAAGCCCCCCCCGGGGGGGGGTCTGCTCTCCTCAATCTCATTGCCATTATATTGACCGTTAGAACGTCTATTCCGTTCGTTTCTATTCGTATGAGTTCAGTCTCATACTTATGTAAGACAATACTCACTAGGTAATAACGCGGTTTACCGGACCGCTGACTTCCTTTTGACGCGATGATTCTACTGTTCTAACCGCCTCTGCATTTTACGTGTTCTCCTTTGGTCGCAGAACTTCTGTTTTCAATCGTCCCATTTCTCGGGGTCAGGCCAAGGGGGGATAGACGTGTCGGGCCTGATCAATCTCATAACCGTGGCCAGGTATCGATCAGAGTATCCACGTTCCTCGCGTAGATGGACCTCCGCTAAAGCGTATTCATTGAGGAAGAAGATCACCGGCAGTGTAGGGTCAGTGCCACCCGCCCATCCCTTGACTTACTCTGCACCTTCAACCAACTACAGCAACCCATTCAGACTAACTGTTTAGGTGGACCAGTTTGCGTAACCCGACCATCATCTACTTCATCCTCCATTATTACAATGACGCAAAAGTCCAAACCTGCGGTTACAATCTACAAGATTGCTAACTATTTGGGGATTTCGGCAGCGACCGTTTCCTCGGTGTTGGCCAATCGTCATATCGAACGCCGAATAGCCACCAAGACGGTCGAAAAGGTTCGGGAAACTGCGCGCTTGCTGGGTTATGTCCCAAATCTGTCTCTTATACACATCTGACGCTGCCGACGAATAGAGA
>CAJXPC010000244.1 GCA_913057845.1 uncultured Pseudomonadota bacterium | reverse complement strand
TAGAGAGGTCTCGTGGGCTCGGAGATGTGTATAAGAGACAGCAGCACTACATAGGACGACATTTGCTGAAAGGGCAAAAGCTAACTTATGCGTTGAGAGCCTCTTCAGCTTCACCAGCAAGTGGGTATTCGGCGCTTCATGCAAAGCGTCAAAGTGCGGTGTTGAATGCCGCTTTAGGAATAAATGAGTAACGATATAACATATCTGATTAACGTATTTGCGACTAACCATAATTGGGAGAGGTCATGCTGATTGAAGTTCGAGTGCCTGCATTGTCTGAATCTGTAGCTGAGGCAACTTTGTTATCCTGGCATAAAAAGCAAGGAGATTTTGTTCAAAGAGATGAGAATCTTATCGACATTGAAACAGATAAAGTTGTGTTGGAGTTGCCGGCACCTCAGTCAGGTGTGTTGACCGAGATTGTTAAAGTAGAGGGAGCTTTGGTCGCAGCGAATGAGATTATTGCTCGTATTGATACCAGTGCAGTTGATGATCGGCAGGTGGGAGCAAACACAACAGCAGCAGGTAAAAATGAGAGCGCTAAGAGAGATGCTTCTACGGTGGAGACCTCTTTGGTGCTCATGCCAGCAGCCAGAAAATTCGCCGCTGATAAAAGTATTGAAGTAAACAAGATGTCTGGGACGGGTCGAGGCGGTCGAATTACCAAGGAAGATATGGTTGCCGCATCATTGGCTAAAAAAGAAAGCCCTCAGTCTGCTGTCGTTCCAGCAGAGACTAAAGAATTGGATGCCAAAGGCAGATCTGAGCAACGTGTGCCAATGTCACGTCTCAGGCAACGCGTTGCAGAGCGATTGCTGCAATCACAGGCGACAGCCGCAATCTTGACGACCTTTAATGAAGTTAATATGCAACCGGTCATAGATATTCGAAACAGGTACAAGGTGCAGTTTGAAAAGGAGCATGGAGTTAAGTTGGGTTTCATGTCCTTTTTTGTTAAGGCGGTTATTGCGGCACTTAAAAAATATCCAATAGTCAACGCCTCAGTGGACGGGGACGATATCATCTATCATGGATATTTTGATATTGGTATGGCAGTCGGTAGTCCTAGAGGTCTTGTCGTACCAATCATTCGAAACGCTGATACGATGGCGTTCTCAGAGATTGAGAAATCGATCAGTGGTTACGGGAAGCGAGCGCAAGAGGGTAGGTTGACCATTGATGAATTAACCGGTGGAACTTTCTCCATATCTAATGGTGGGATTTTCGGGTCTATGTTGTCGACACCAATTATTAATCCACCTCAATCAGCTATTTTAGGAATTCATGCAACCAAAGATCGCCCAGTTGTTGAGGACGGACAAGTTGTTATAAGGCCGATGAATTATTTGGCATTATCTTACGATCATCGAATTATTGATGGTCGCGAGGCGGTTTTATTTCTAGTTGCAATTAAAGATGCACTTGAAGATCCTTCTCGTTTGTTGCTCGAGATTTAGTGCTAAAAAGCCCATTTCGTAATTATTAATTAATTAATTAATCAGGTGCTATGGAAACTATATACGACGTTGCTGTAATTGGTGCTGGACCCGGTGGGTATGTTGCTGCCATTCGAGCGGCACAATTGGGTCTTCGAACAGTTTGTATTGATGATTTTACCGACTCTGCAGGTAAGGCTAGTCTTGGTGGCACTTGTCTCAATGTTGGTTGTATACCATCTAAAGCGCTGCTTGAGTCTTCAGAAAACTATGAGAAAGCCATTCACAAATTCCATGAGCATGGGATTTCCGCAACAAATGTAAGCATTGATGTGTCAAAAATGTTGGCTCGAAAAGACGGTATCGTGAAGCAATTCACAAATGGTATTGCTCTTCTATTTAAGAAGAATAATGTGACTCAGATTCACGGTCGAGCTCAATTTGTTTCTAAAGGCGATGTGATTAGCCTGAGTGTGGATGGCGCTTCTGAGGTAATCGTGAAGGCGAAGAATGTGATTATCGCAACGGGATCACAACCTAGACAGATGGATTCTGTGCCGGTGGATAATGATTACATTTGCGACAATAAGGGTGCGTTGTCGATACCAAATACGCCAAAACATTTATTGGTTATAGGCGCTGGTGTCATAGGTTTAGAGATGGGCAGTGTTTGGAGACGTTTAGGGGCACAGGTAACTATACTGGAAGCACTCCCCACTTTTTTGGCTTTGGTAGATGAGGCTGTGGCTAAAGAGGCGAAGAAAATATTCACGAAGAATGTTGGATTGGATATTCGACTGGGCTGCGCTGTTCAAAAAGTCAATCGAAAAGGCAAACAAATTACAGTCACTTACACAGAAGATAATGACATTAAAACATTGGAGTGTGATCGTATTGTAGTGGCCGTTGGTCGAGTGCCCAATTCGAGTGGTGTCGGTCTAGAAAATGTTAGCGTTAAAGTTGATGAGCGGGGATTTATTGTCGTCGACAATCATAATCTAACCACGGTTGAAAATATCTATGCTATTGGCGATGTCGTGCGAGGACCTATGTTGGCACACAAGTCTTCTGAAGAGGGCGTTGCTGTAGCTGAGACTATCGCGGGCCAATACGGAGACGTTAATCTGGAAACCATCCCCTGGGTGATTTACACGAGCCCAGAGATCGCCTGGGTAGGACGAACGGAGCAAGATCTAAAGGCGGATGGTGTGCCATATAAAGTCGGTAAGTTCCCTTTCGTGGCAAGTGGGCGAGCACAAGCGATTGGAGACACCGCCGGGTTTGTTAAGATGATTGCTCATGAGACAACTGATCGAATTCTAGGTGTGCACATCATTGGTCCTTACGCTTCAGAGTTAATCTCTGAAGCGGTGGTCGCAATGGAATTTGGTGCGACTGCGGAGGATATTGCTCGTATTGTTCATGCCCATCCGTCGTTATCTGAAGCCATGCATGAGGCGGCGCTAGGTATCGATAATCGATATTTGAGTCTTTAAAACCCAATACCATAAGGTACTTGAGCGTTAATTGTGCCAGTACAGTATGGCCTTTTATATGTAAGTTAAGAATCCGTATGCCCCGCAAGTATGAGTGCCATGCGACAGCTGATTGAATCGAAGGCGAAAGACCTAGGGTATGCCCTTGATAGCTGTCTCTTATACACATCTCCGAGCCCACGAGACC
>CAJXPC010000243.1 GCA_913057845.1 uncultured Pseudomonadota bacterium | reverse complement strand
ACGAGATGTAGAGAGGTCTCGTGGGCTCGGAGATGTGTATAAGAGACAGGACCATCAACTGACTCCCGAGCGGCAGCAACTGCATTTCGGAACTGCAGTAAAGATGCCGATAGAATTGAGAAATCGTTAAATATAGCCTGATCATCTTTGTTTTGAATGAGTCGTGCTTGCATAACTTCTACGTCTAGCGCCAATTCACCAAGAGTTTGACGATAATCAAAAATTAACGAATCAACCAGCTCGAACAATAAGAAGCCTCCCGACTGAGCTCGTTGATAAAAATCTTCTTCATACGAATCACAAACTTCCGCAATTACATCCGAGTGCCCGTCACACATGGTGAATATAAAGTTATGCCCAATAACCAAATGTATCGGCTTCAAATTTAGATCATGCCCATGAGCAACCGCCTCTAATAAACTACAGTGGACTGCAGATCGACCAAAACGCAGCACGCCATGACCTTGGTTGTTCGTAATACGATCAATGGTATCGGTATCGACACCAACGTCCCTCAGTACAGCATATCCCGATTCATTCAAAGGAAGATGCCCCCAACAAAACACTCCATCTTGCGTCCGACTAGAAATATCTGACCAAGTAATATCACTCATTTCCTTTAGATTGAAATCAAATGTGATTGCCCTACCCACCTCGAACTTAGCCATCATGCGACAGCCCTCCCTATCTTAAACGCGTATAAAACGATGTAGTTTCCTAAGCTGATTCAGCTATAGTATGTCTTTAGCCCAATAATATAACCTGTTGAGTCCCTATAGTCGTGAAAACCTATCGACATCTTGCAATCACAAGCACACTTTTTTTGTCCTTGTGGACAGGTCATATCTCACTCAACCAAGCTCAAAATCAAAATCAAAAGCCTAAATTCATGACGGTCGCAGAAAGAACGTCAACGATTATTGATTTAGAGATTTTAGAAGAACAAGCTCAATCCGGAGATGTGCGATCACAACTACGACTCGGGTCCATGTATCGTAATGGGACGGCTGTAGCTAGAAATACTCAAAGAGCTTTCTACTGGTTCTTACAAGCTGCCAAGAGCGGGCACGTGCTAGCTCAATTACGGGTAGCTAAAATGTTTCAAGAGGGCATTGGCGTCGAAAGAAATAATCAGTCAGCTTTTGAATGGATCAGTCGCGCCGCTCAATCTAGGCATGTTGACGCTTTAACCCAGATGGGGAAAATGTTTCAACACGGCATCGGGACACCCACCAGTCTAACGAGAGCCTTTGAGGTTTTTCTTGACGCGGCACAACAAGGGCAAACAGAAGCACAGAATCATGTTGCCGACATGTTTTGGAACGGTCTTGGCACACCGCAAGACAGGCTCCAAGCACTGAGATGGTATGAGGCCTCGGCGCATCAAGGGAATGTTGATGCCAAAAATACGCTTGGTATTTTGCATCTTCAAGGTGAAGGTGTGGCCAAAAATACTGAGCGCGGACTCGAACTCATTATTGGAGCGGCAAGCGACGGGCATCCAGCTGCATTTCACAATCTTGGGCTTATCTACGAAATTGGACTAGGCGTGCCACCCAACAACCTCTATGCCTACCTATGGTTCACTGTTGCAGCAGAAAATGGCCATCAGAATGCTGCTAGATTTAGGGAAGGGGTCGCCCTATCAATGAGTTCTGAAGTCATCAAAAAGGCACAAGAACTCGCAACGATATGCAGAGTGAAAAACTATAAAAGATGCATCTCGTTTTAATCGAGAATGAATCTAATTACTCAGGAAGGCCGTCGAAAAAATCGACACAACCCGTCTCTAAAGAATATTCTGCACCCACAACAAGTAAACGCTCATCCGATATCAATCGTTCAAGAGCCTGTGACCCATGCCTAAGTTGCGCAGCTGAAGCACGAACATTGGCTCGGACAGCTCGCCCTACTAATTGATCATAACTGCACTCACCCATCTCGTATGCGCTTTCGATACCCGGCCGTATTCGATCCACAATGAAGTTAAGGTTCGAAGACATTCCCTGCCCTTCCTTATTGAACTTGAGTGCTGTCTCAATAGCACCACAATGAGAGTGCCCCAAAACGACAACCAGAGGTGTTCCAAACTGTTCCGCCGCGAATTCAACACTACCAATTTGTGAGGGGGCGACAATATTTCCGGCTACCCGAACAATAAATAAATCACCAAGTCCTTGGTCGAACACAATCTCAACCGGGACTCGAGAATCAGAACAACCCAAGATAATTGCAAACGGATTCTGGCCTTTTACGAGAGCAACTCGATCCATCGCAGTATTAGAAAGATTTCCAACCTGACCATCGACAAATCGTTGGTTTCCCTCAATGAGGCGATTTAAAGCGTCTAAACTATTCATAAATCCAAATCAAATTAAAATAATGAACACATATCACGAACTTGTTACAACCTACTGCTCACGTCAATTCTACAACCAACGTGTTGCACATCAGTCACGCACCGAATTGAAAACATTATTAGTTAACTGGCATCAGTCTCTGTAAACGCTTCGAGCTTGGTAGAAACGGTTAGCCATTCTTCTTCTACGCGCATCATATCTTTAGACGCGATCGCTTGCTCATGTAAATAACCAAGCAATTCGTCTTTGGCACACTCCTCATAAAGACCCGTTTGAGCGAGCGTTTCTTCGAGACGAGCTGTTTCACCTTGGAGACGGTTCAATTGAGTCTCAAGTGACTTGAGTTTATCGACCAGTGGTTTTTTTAAAGCCGCTTGACGATTACGTTCATCAGCTTCCTCACGACGTCTCTGCTTACGCGAAGCAATCAATTTTGACGAACCAGAGCCTGAACTAGCTGTCCTTGCCAATAATTGGTTGGAATAGTCTTCTAAGTCACTGTCAAACTCACTCAAAGCCCCATCATGAATCAAATACAGCTGATCACACACGGCAGTGAGTAGCGAGCGATCATGAGACACGAGCACCATAGATCCTTCAAAGCTTTGTAATGCTCGAGTTAGGGCATAGCGCATCTCCATGTCCAAGTGATTGGTGGGTTCATCCAACAATAAAACATTGGGCTTTTGCCAAATGATGAGTGCTAAGGCCAAGCGAGATCGTTCTCCACCTGAAAACAAGCCTACCTCTCGAAATATATCCTGTCTCTTATACACATCTGACGCTG
>CAJXPC010000242.1 GCA_913057845.1 uncultured Pseudomonadota bacterium | reverse complement strand
TCTCTATTCGTCGGCAGCGTCAGATGTGTATAAGAGACAGCTGCGAGTGCTTCGTTACTGGATGACGAGTTTGTTCGAGAGTCAGTACGAATGAATAATCTTGGTATGCAGCAATTTGTGTCTCTTGCTGAAAGATTGGGGCTAGCGTTTATCCCGTCCCGTGGTAATTTTTTGACGTTTGAGTTTGGGCAACAAGGGACAGAGATTTATCAACGGCTTCTTAGCCGTGGAGTTATTGTCAGGCCGCTTGCAGGCTACGGTCTCCCTAATCATCTAAGAGTGAGCATTGGTTCAACGGAAGAAAATGAACGATTTTGCGAAGCGCTCGAAGCTGTTCTTAGCGAAAATCGCTAGCAGGGAGGTACGATTATGGAAAAATTTTACCTGGAACAACTCACAATCATAGGCGTCGGGTTGATCGGAGGTTCTGTAGCATCGCGGTTAAAGCGCAATAGCTCGGTAGGGAAGGTCGTTGGAGTGGGCCGCAGTCAAAAAAATATGGCTTATGCGCTTGAGGCAGACTTAATCGATGAGGTGGCTACGGATATTCGCTCGGCGGTCGCGAACGCGAGCATGGTGTTAGTCGCCGTACCAGTAAAACAAGTCGAATCAGTCTTGCATGAAATTAAATTGAGCACCAATGCGCATGTCATCATAACGGACGTTGGTAGCACCAAGGGTGACTTCACGCGAATGGTGGAGAAGGTCATTCCTGAACGAGCCGAGTTCGTCGTTCCTGGGCACCCTATAGCTGGGTCCGAAAAAGCGGGAGCCCCGGCTGCTGATGAAAATTTATTCGTAGGAAAAAATGTAGTTTTATGCCCTTTATCGCAAACTCGCGCTTCAGCCTTAAGTGCCGTTAGAGAAATGTGGCAATCCTGTGGTGCTCATGTGAGCACGATGTCTGAAGATAAGCACGATAAGATTTTTTCTGCAGTCAGTCATTTGCCTCATGTGGTTTCTTATGCTTTAGTTGAAATGATGAATCGCAGAGCTGACTCTGCAGAATTGTTTGATTTTGCGGCAGGCGGATTTCGCGATTTTTCTCGTATTGCGGGAAGCTCTTCTGAAATGTGGGTCGATATTTGTCGGGCTAATAATGAGCATATTGTCAAAGACGTTGAATCATTCATCGCAAGTCTTGAGACTATTCGTGAATTATTGAAATCAGGGAATTATGGAGCGCTACAACGGATATTTGCTGCTGCTGCCGTCGCTCGTAATAACTGGGCCTCCAAACAATGATTCTTTCTCGGGATGACCAAAAGATCGTTCTGGGAGCCCCTTATGGTGCTGGTGGGGCTGTCACAATTCCGGGTTCAAAGAGCATTTCGAATCGTGCACTTATTCTAGCTGCACTTTCAACCGGGGTTACCGAGATAAAGGGTTTGCTTCATTCTGACGATACGCTGGTCATGATCGATGCCCTGCGCACCTTAGGCCTAACGATCACCGTTGTGGGTGACGTGACGAGCGTAACAGGATGTGGTGGTGTGTTCCCTAATCAATTGGCTGACCTGTTCTTGGGCAATGCGGGCACTGCGGTGAGATCTTTGGTGCCTGTGCTTGCGCTTGGGCAAGGTGAATACGATATTCGCGGTGTACCCCGAATGCATGAACGACCCATTGGGGATTTGGTTGACGCGCTAACGTGTATCGGAGCCAATATCAGCCATGAGGACCAAAAGGGTTTTTTACCGCTTAAAATAAAAAAAAGTGACGCGCTAAAAGTTGATGCGCCTATAGAGGTGCGGGGTGATGTCTCAAGTCAATTCCTGTCTGGTCTATTGTTGGCGCTTCCTTTATTGGGTGAGCCTGTTGCAATAAAAATTACAGGCATATTAGTATCTAAACCATACGTTCAAATTACATTAGACCTTATGAGGTTGTTTGGCGTTAAGGTGAGGAACGTTGATTGGGCAGAGTTTCATATTGAAGGAAACCAAGCCTACTGTACCCCCAGTTTTATGGAGGTTGAGGGTGACGCAAGCAGTGCCTCTTATTTTTTTGCCGCAGGTCTTCTTGGAGGAGGACCAGTTATTGTTGGAAACGTTCCGCAACATAGTATTCAAGGAGATATTCAATTTTTGGATATCTTGAGTCAAATTGGTGCTGACGTGACTTGGGCCGACCAAAGCGTATCTGTGTCAATGCCAAAAAATAATCGTGTTAAAGCGTTTAATTTGGACTTGAACCATATTCCAGACGCAGCCATGACGCTTGCAGTGATCGCGCTATTCGCAGACGGACCTTGTCAATTAAGGAACATTGAGAATTGGCGCGTTAAAGAGACCGACCGGTTGTCAGCCATGGCAACAGAGCTTAGAAAACTTGGGGCGACTGTAAATGAAGGCGTGGGAAGTTTGGAAATTGAACCACCGTTGTTGCTGACGGATGGTGTTTGTATCGATACATATGATGATCACCGTATGGCTATGTGCTTCTCGCTTGTTTGCCTTGCTGGGCTGAACATCACAATTAACGACCCGATGTGCGTTAACAAAACTTTCCCAAATTATTTTGATATTTTAGAAACAGTGCTCCAAGCACCAGTGATTACGATTGATGGCCCTAGTGGATCGGGTAAAGGTACGGTTGCGAAGCAAGTCGCCGAGAGGTTAGGTTTTTCGTACCTAGATAGCGGTGCGTTATATCGAGGCATTGGGCTATGTTATTTGACTAGTGGTGCAGATCTCAATCTTGACGATCAAGACTCTGTCGAGACCTTTCTTAGCGGAATTAGTCTGGAATTCTTTGGTGGACTGTTGTTTGTTAATGGTGAGGACGCGTCACAACGTATCAGAGATGAAGAGGTTTCTATGGCAGCGAGTAAGGTTGCTAAAAGTGAGACCGTTAGAAGTCAGTTGTACCGTATTCAAAGGGATGTTCGTCGTGCACCAGGGTTGGTAGCCGATGGTCGAGACATGGGAACGACGGTATTTCCTGATGCGGAGTTGAAAATTTTCCTCACGGCGTCTTTAGAGGAGCGAGCAAGAAGGCGTTTTCTGCAGTTGGTGGAAAGTAATAGGCGTGTTAAAATCGAGGGTCTTGTCGCTGAGATGGAGAAAAGAGATGCTGACGATGGTTCTCGAAGCTCATCTCCGATGCGTCAAGCCTGTCTCTTATACACATCTCCGAGCCCACGAGACCTCTCTACATCTCGT
>CAJXPC010000241.1 GCA_913057845.1 uncultured Pseudomonadota bacterium | reverse complement strand
TATTCGTCGGCAGCGTCAGATGTGTATAAGAGACAGACCCACACCCACCAACGTTGGGGGGCGCCAACTCCAGCTAGTCGATCCTCATTCTGATTAGTTATTTCCTCTTCTATACTAAACAATACTTGTTGTATCTTTTACACATGAATACAAAAAAACTCTTAATCGCGATCGTTGCCCTCTTATCCTCCGCTGCCTACGGCTAAGTTAGCTCTGGGGAAAATAAGCTAAGCGCAGAATTCTAAAAAATAAAGCTAATTGCAGAACAAGGTGACGCGGTTGATGAATAGGACTATGAGTTAGTGCAGTGCAGAAGATGAATGGGTTCTGAGAGGTTCAGCAGCTGCCGAACTTTTCGGGGTAGCGACTCAAATATAATGAATAAACTACTAACAACAGAGGACAGACATGAGTGCATCAACCACCGGTAGATACGAATTAGGAGACTTCCAGCTCCAATCTGATGTTGTTCTAAGAGATGCATTCATAGGATTTCGTAGTTATGGCTCACTTAATGAATCGCGAGATAACGTCATAGTATTCCCAACCTGGTATACGGGACTCAACGACCAGGTCGAGCCTTACATCGGGTCAGGAAAAGCTCTTGATCCTAGAAAGTACTTTATTGTTGTTCCTGATATGTTCACCAACGGTTCATCAAGCTCACCGAGTAATGCTCATGAGATGCACAAAGGATTAAATTTCCCCTTAGTCACACCATTCGACAACGTGAAGGCTCAAAGACGGCTGCTCGAAGAAAATTTTGGTATTAAAAGCGTGGAATTAATGGTCGGATTCTCAATGAGTGGCCAGCAAGCTTATCACTGGGCAGCGCTGCATTCAGACTTCGTAAAAAGAGCCTGTACGATCTGTGGAACCGCTAAAACCTCGCCGCACAATTGGGCCATGCTTCATGCCTATAAGGCAGCAATAGAAACTTCCCAAGATTGGCAGAATAATAATTGTGAAGACTGGGATCCAAAAGTTCTCAATGTTTTTGCAAGTATTGGAGCGACAATGGCTATGTCGCAGGATTGGTATCGAGACGGATTACACCTTACAGAGGGAGTATCAGGGGTGGGTGATGTCATCGAAAATATTAAAGGCTTGTTTAAGCCATGGGTCCCCGCAAACATCTATGCCCAAACTCTAACCTGGATGTCGGCTGATGTTTCTAACAATCCGACTTTCAATGGTGATTTAGAATCAGCGCTCAGAGCAATTAATATTCCATTTTTGATGCTGCCTTGCGAAACCGATTTGTATTTTCGTGTTGCCGATAACGAAGCTGAGCTGCCGTTCATTGATGGAGGCAAGTTAAATGTTATCCGGTCAAAAAGTGGGCATATGGCTGGCCTTCCCGGATTCAACCCTGAAGATGACGCCTTCATTAATCGACAATTAATAGATTTTTTACAACTTCATGCCTATTAGGCAGAGCATCTTAGAGATTACTTCGAGTCAGTGGATTTTGAGCTAGAAGAAGATCATTGGAGAGAAATAGGCGCTGGACGAACTGCTGAGGTTGTACCCCTGAGAGAAGCTAAAAAAACGAATTGGCCGTACTTCACGGTTTTTACAGAAACTATCACTTAGTATTGCTCTAGTTGACTTCGTTTTTCGTATTAGTATTCATACGATAAAGGGGTTGTTATGGAACTCGGTAATGAAGATGTAATGTTTCTAGCAGGCAATCGTATTCGATGCCGGCGTTGCAGTGCCCGGAGCAAGCGCACTAAGTTGAGATGTGGTGCTCCTGCAATGAGGGGTAAAAAGGCGTGTGCTACGCATGGGAGTAAATCAACGGGGCCTCGTACGGAACAAGGTAAAGCAAACAGCGCCAAAGCAAACTTAAAGAACGGCAAGTACACAAAACAAGCTCAAACAGAACACAGTGAAGCCTCAGCACAACTATCACAACTCGAAGACGCTATGTACTTACTAGGTATGTCAGACGCACCAAGATGCACGGGGCGCAAAGCAAAGGGGTACACGCCGATTACATCGGTTGATGGGGTGCGAACGATGCTGATAGGAACAAAAACCGACTGAACCTCTTGGACTGGGGTAGTCCTTTACCCCAGCGCCTTTTTCTTAACGGCGAGACTCGGGACGAAATACGCCTAGTTCTCTATCCAGCTCAATGCCCGCCTGCCACTCGTCTAATAGCCCCGCAAGCTTTTCATACTGGTAGTTCAGCATGGTCGACTCTTTAACATGTTCTTTCGCAATAAGAGCCTTTATTGTTTCAACAAAATCTCTACTGACAGTCATTTTAAATTCCTCGTTTAAGATGTTTCTTGGGTTGCGCACTTGCGCAGATTAAGGGGGATTTCTAAATCTTTCCTATGCTCTCTCTATAGAGACTTCTTGAAAAAGGGGGGTAAAGTGCGCAACTGCGCACCCTCCGATCACCATTAGTATCTAGGCAACTGACGACAGAACGCTGTTAAGCCCACTGCGCGTCTTCAACTCGATGCCTTTTACCGTTCGCTTATCTGGCAAAGTCTTTAAACCTCTCTCAGTTAAACGTCGGGAGAACCGTTGCCGGGCAAGAGGGCGAACCCCGCACGACTCCGACCACCATTTATAGTTCCGGTACAGGTCCTCCTTTGACGTTATAGGCGTGTCTCAAGCCCGTAGTTTAGCTCGGAAGGTACTTGCAGATTTGGCTGCCGGTATAAACCCTAATGCTCAGCGTCAACAACGAATCATCGAAGAGCGCAAAGTAACGCAGCTTGAGATGGCGCGAAGCATCACTCTTCGGCAAGCCCTCGACGAATGCCTCGCATTAAAAGATTACAAGCCTAAGTCTCGACACGACATGATCAGCATGTTTCAACGCAATTTTAGTGATTGGTTAGATAGACCTATTCGACTCATAACACGAGGTGATGTTCTTGGACGCTTCGCTGAGATAAAAACTCGCGTGGCAAATAGGCGCAGCAACACACAAAAGAAAAGAGCTGATCTTGGTCTGCCCACTAGGCGGTATAAAAGCGCTGATGGGCAGGGCGAGGCACAAAAAGCATTTCGTTACCTTCAGACTGTAATTAATAGCTTTATGAACGACGAAGTTGGGGGTGAGCCGATTCTAAGGGCTAATCCTTGCAATGTTCTCAAAGATAAGAAAGTACGTTCCGCTGTCTCTTATACACATCTCCGAGCCCACGAGACCTCTCTACATCTCGTA
>CAJXPC010000240.1 GCA_913057845.1 uncultured Pseudomonadota bacterium | reverse complement strand
GCAGCGTCAGATGTGTATAAGAGACAGCATACAGTTAGCGAATAATTTGTTGGCAGCGATGCTCGATAATCATATCCATCACGGAAATGATTTAGGTATTGATGTGCGTCGTATCACATGGAAACGTGTAGTAGACATGAATGATCGGGCGCTCCGCTCCATAGTTGTCTCTCTGGGTGGGCCGGGTAACGGTTATCCACGTGAAGATGGGTTCGACATCGTAGTTGCGTCTGAAGTGATGGCGATTCTGTGCCTCGCAGAATCCATGACGGATTTAAAAGAACGTTTGGGTCGTATTGTCGTGGCGTATACCCGAGAGAAAAAACCAGTTCTTGCTGCTGAGCTCGAGGCACATGGCGCCATGGCTGTCTTGTTAAAAGATGCTGTGAAGCCAAATTTGGTTCAAACTTTAGAAAACAATCCAGCGATTATTCATGGTGGACCATTCGCTAACATCGCTCATGGATGTAATTCAGTGATTGCGACGAGGACATCACTCAAGTTGGCTGATTACGTGATCACAGAAGCTGGGTTCGGTGCAGATCTCGGTGCAGAGAAATTCATTGATATCAAGTGTCGAAAATCTGGGTTGAGACCAGATGTGGTTGTGCTTGTGGCCACGATTCGAGCGTTAAAGTTTCATGGAGGTATCGCGTTAGCGGAGTTAAAGCAAGAAAACTTAACAGCGCTGGATGCGGGTTTCGCAAATTTGGAACGCCATGTCAATAACATGCGTAACGTCTTTAATCTGCCTTGTGTGGTGTCGATTAATCATTTCACCCATGACTCGGATGCTGAAATAAAATTGCTTCAAGAGCGATGCGATGCGCTTGGTGTGTCGGTGGTTGTGTCCAAGCACTGGGCAGAGGGTGGTAAGGGTGCGCAAGCGCTGGCGCACAAAGTTATCGATATTATTGAGAATGAAAAATCTGAGCTTACATTTGCTTACGAAGATGAGGATAGTCTTGAGCAAAAAATAGAATCAATTGCGACAAAGATTTATGGAGCTGCTGATGTTAAGTTTGATACGAAAGCCAAAATCAGACTTGCCGAGCTTGAGAAGGAAGGCCATGGGGCATTGCCAGTCTGTATCGCCAAAACGCAGTATTCCTTTTCCATTGATCCTAGCCTCAAAGGTGCGCCAACTGGGCATACGCTAACCGTGCGTGAGATTCGACTATCTGCTGGTGCAGGGTTTGTCGTCGTAGTATGTGGAGACGTCATGACGATGCCTGGTTTGCCGAAGGTTCCTGCGGCTACTCGCATTGATTTGAGCGCAGATGGGAAAGT
The DNA here is from genome assembly GCA_913057845.1 of uncultured Pseudomonadota bacterium. Lineage (GTDB taxonomy): Bacteria > Pseudomonadota > Gammaproteobacteria > Burkholderiales > Eutrophovitaceae > Eutrophovita. The sequence continues at coordinate 1,913 of CAJXPC010000240.1, read as the reverse complement.
TGTTGGGTTGTTTTAATGTTTGGATGTCTCGCATGACATCGGGTCGAGAGCCGTTACGATGAGCGCGCCCACAATTACTGCGCTCACAAAGCCCGAGGGGATCAGCAGTCACGCGCGAGACATTGCTTGGGTTGAGACGAACATTCCATGTCAGGTCGCCTGTCCCGCGGGAACCGATATTCCCGGATATATAGAGGCGATCAATAATGGAAAATTAGACGAAGCCTACGCCATCAATTTTAGAGACAACGTATTTCCTGGTGTTCTTGGGCGTGTGTGCTCAAGGCCATGTGAGAGTGCATGCAGGCATGGCCGACCCTCTCTCGGTGAGTCTGTAGCCATTTGTGCGCTCAAAAGGTCATCTGCTGATCTGGGTGGCTCGCTCACTATTCGACCAAACATAAAATCATCCAGTGGATATCGCGTGGCAGTTGTCGGAGCAGGCGTCGCTGGGCTTGCTGCTGCTAGAGACCTGGCGTTGGAGGGGCACAAGGTTATTGTTTATGACAAGCACCGTCGCCCTGGAGGCATGATGGTGCAAGGGATTCCGTCATTTCGATTGCCAAGAGATGTGGTTGACTATGAGATCAATCAAGTCTTATCTCTAGGAATTGAGCTCAAATGTGGTGTCAGTATTGGTGATGATCAAAGTCTCGATGTACTTGTAGACTCACATGATGCGGTCGTTCTTGCTGCGGGAACTTTAAGTGGTAACCGTTTAGATGTTCAGGGTGCTAACTTGCCTGGAGTTGAGCACGGCCTAGAGTTTCTGATGATGGTTAATGAGCAAGGGCGACAACGGATAGGATCTAATGTTGTGGTGATCGGTGGTGGGTACACGGCAATGGATTGCGCCCGGACCGCCATTAGATTAGGGGCAGAGACTGCTGTGTATTACCGTCGTGGGTCTCAGGATATGGTTGTCTTGCCTGGTGAGGTTCAAGAGTTGTTGAATGAGACCGGGTCAATGAATTACTTTAAAACCCCTAGCCAATTTCGTGGCGTTCAATCGATTCAACAAGTCTCTTTGGCGAACACGAGTATTCATACGGAACGCGGGAAGCCGATCATTCGTATAGATACGGGTAGTTCCATTGATATTGATGTAGATAGTGTAATTTTAGCTACAGGTCAAACCGCAGATACAGACTGGATTTCAGGACGCGTCAGAGAAGCTATCTTAAATGAGCAAGGTGACGTTTCGGTAGTCCAAGGCGCGCTTACGCCAGATCCTAAAGTATTTATGGCGGGAGACTTTGCTACCGGTGCCACAACGCTGATAGATGCAATAGCCCATGGGCGGAAAACCGCTTCACTTGTGACGCGATTCCTCACCGGGCAGGATATATCCAGTAGGAAAGTTCAGATTGAAAAAAAACGTTATGGTGTTGATTTTGAAGGAGGGCGATTTTTCCGAACTCAAGAGATGAATGTGATTCCAATTACTCCGGTACCAACACTCGACTTGTCAGATAGACAAGGAAGCAGGGAGGTGGAGCTGGGATACAACCATGGGACAAGCCAAGAGGCCGGTAAGCGATGCTACTTATGTCATTACAAGTTTGAAATTGACAATAGATTATGCGTGCTTTGTGATGAATGCATAAAGGTGAAGCCTACAGAGGGCTGCATCGTACCCGTTTCGGATCTAGAGGTTGACGATGAAGGGGGCGTTGTCAAATATAAGCATCTGCAAAAAGGCGAATCGGATTCTCTGTACTATAATCAGTTGTGGATTGATCAAGATAAGTGTATCCGTTGTGGCCAATGTGAGGCGGTATGCCCGGTAGGTGCGATATCAATTCAAAAGGTGAGTTTTATTAAAGTTTAGTGACGATACTTTTCATTCGGTTTGCTACGCTTTATACTAAATTCATAATTCATAACTCATAACTCATAACTCATAACTCATA
>CAJXPC010000239.1 GCA_913057845.1 uncultured Pseudomonadota bacterium | reverse complement strand
GGTCTCGTGGGCTCGGAGATGTGTATAAGAGACAGACGTTACCTTGCATAGACTTTAACGGGCGCCACAAAAGCACGGCCAATAAGGCTGTTAATACTCCCACGCTAGACAATGCGCTGAGCATTGACTCGGGGACAACACCAACGGCCATAAACCCGCCTGCTGCCACCGCTGCAAGACCAACAAAAAACAAGACGAAGGTTGAGAAACCCAAAACCACAACTTCGATAACAAGCAATGCCAAACCAGCCATAATCAAAAATTCAGACAAATTATTGCTGATCCAATTCATTTTTTAGCTCGCAATCTTCTTATTTAGTGTGTTGATAATCGTCATCGCCTGAGCAACCATGCTGGCCGCATCAGTACCGTTATCGGGTAATAAGACCACTGAAGACTCTTTCGCTATAGCAAGTTTAGCTTCAATTGCCTTGGTCGCCAAATCAAGCTGCACTGCCTTCTGACCCTCTGCAGTTGCCGCTGCTTGACCCACTTGTCTTAGAGATTCTGCTTGGGCTGTTGCAATAGCCACAATCGCCTTGGCCTCACCTTCTGCGCGTAAAACCTGCTCTTCCTTATCTGCTTCGGCCGCTAGTACTACTGATGCTTTTGCACCCTCAGCTCGGTTAATAGCCGATTGTCTATCACCTTCTGACTCCAGGATCTGGGCACGCTTCACTCGCTCGGCTTTCATCTGTGCTTCCATGGCTTCCATAACTGACTGAGGCGGCACAATGTCTTTTATTTCATAACGAAGTACTTGAATACCCCATGGACCTGCAGCCTCATTAATTGCAGCTACGATATTGGTGTTTAATATGTCACGCTCTTCAAACGTTTTATCAAGCTCCATTTTGCCCAACTCAGAACGCATTGTGGTTTGGGCCAACTGAGTTACAGCAAACACATAATCATCTATGCCATAAGTCGCTTTATATGGATCAAGCACACGAAAATAAAGTACACCGTCGACAGACAAGGAAATATTATCTTTCGTTATGGCGCTTTGCTCCGGCACGTCGACAGCTTTTTCTTTAAGAGAACGATCAGCAGAAATGCGATCAATAAAGGGGAGGATAAAATTTAATCCAGCTTCTTTTGTGGACTGAAATTTACCAAAACGTTCGACCACATAAGCACGATTTTGCGGAACGAATTTAATTGAGCTTTTAAGTCCAATTACAATTAAAATCAATACGAGTGTTTGCATGCTTAATAAATATTCAAATACAAAATTCATTATTTTCTTCCTTAGTGTTTTACTAATTTAATAAATAGATAAGGCCTAACTGCGATTACCATTTAAGGCACCTATCCATATTCTCTTTATTTCCTGTCTTTTTGTAGTTCAATGAGGTGATTAATTCAACTATCAAGCTGGATAAGACTTAATTAGCATTCTAGGATTTACAGATCATTGTAACTGTAGGAGAGATTTTCAGATAAATCAATTAATTGGGTTTAGTGTAAAAGTTTTTTATAACTAAATATTACAATAAAATCAATGGCTTAATAATATAAATCTATTCTCACTCGATCGGTGCAATGGTCCTTGTCGTGAAAGTCACCTGTTTCAGGCTGTGTGCATCACCAGACTGAATTGAACCCGTTACCGAAATGTTAGTTCCGATCAATTCATTAAATTTTATTCCTAATTCATCCTCGCTAAATTTGAGAAAAACAAATTTAATATTCGGTATGGATGGACAATTGGCAATCTCTGCGTTGTCCAATATGGTGAGATCAGCTTGTAACCGGAGTAGCGGCATTTGACTATCGGTGTTGATGAATCCTTCTCCGACCAGTGTGACTTCGTTTAGGCACGTGGTGACGACTGGGTCATATGGATATTTTGGGGTCATCGCAGAGGCACTCAAAACCATCGTTGAGATGCAGTATATTAAAAGAGGTTTCAATAACTTTGCCATATCAAATCCTATGGGGCGTTCTTGCGCTAGGTTATTCGGTTTACACTGGATAGCTAATATTATCGCCTAAAACTAAATAAACAATCGAACAGATGAAACGTATCCCTTGGCCAGTCTCCATTGTGCCGGCAGATTATGAGATCCAAGACGGGGTTATTTATTCCCGAAAATACGATGATGTGTATTTCCAAAAATCTGGTGGTCTTGCAGAGAAGCGCTATGTTTTTGTAGAGGCCAACCATCTGTCCGAGAGATTTCGTCACGCGCATAAAATCACCATACTCGAATTTGGATTTGGTCTTGGTTTGAACTTGTTGGCAACTCTTGATGCCCACGCATCGGTTGGTAATGGTTGCGTATTGGATTATGTGGCGTTTGAAAAACACCCGTTTGATAAGGATTCGCTGCGAGAGTGCTTGCGTGCAGTCATTGGTGATCATGCGCATGCAGATGTGATCATCAATAACTTACCTCCGGTAATGTCCGGTTTTCATCGCATTCGGTTATACCCAAAGGTGATGCTCACCCTTATATATGGGAATGCATTGTCTGCGATCAAAGAGCTCGACGCATCGGTAGATGTGTTTTACTTAGACGGTTTCTCCCCTCAGAAAAATGAAGAGCTGTGGGCAGCGAGATTATTTTCTAGTTTCAGACGTCTTGCTGCCGAGGGGGCAACCTTCAGCACCTACAGCAGTGCGACTGAGGTACGTCGGGCCATGACTTATGCCGGCTTTGACGTTCAGCGAAAGCAGGGCTTTGGGAAAAAGCGAGAAATGCTCTTTGGTACTTTTTCTCAAGGCGCAAAGCCAATACAAAAGTCCTTCGATCCAGTTACGGTTATCGGGGGCGGTATTGCTGGGTGCTCTGTGGCGCTGCGCGCCAGTGAATTGGGCGTCGAGACTAAAGTCATTGAGTCAGGCAAAACGATAATGGGACAAGGGTCCAGTAACCCATTGCCACTTGTGCGTCCAACCGTATCACTTGATTTTGGCCCGAGAGGACAATTTAGTTGGTACGCATACTTATATGCGATTCAATTTTATCGATCCCTTTCACTTCTGCAAGGGATTGGATGGTCTGAAACGGGGACGCTTCAAGTGCCTCAATCCGATGACGAATGGGAAAAGATGTGTGACGCGATTGAGGGTTTAGATCTCAGTCAAGACGTGCTAAAAATGGTTGATGGTATTGAGGATTTCAAGGGTTTTTTGGGGCGAGGCGTTTGGATGCCTGGGGCGCTGTCTCTTATACACATCTCCGAGCCCACGAGACCTCTCTACATCTCG
>CAJXPC010000238.1 GCA_913057845.1 uncultured Pseudomonadota bacterium | reverse complement strand
CTATTCGTCGGCAGCGTCAGATGTGTATAAGAGACAGCCTCCCATTTTGTGTTTCTCAATGAGGGCGACACGGGCATTTACGGCGGCACCTACGTAGGAGGATACAAGTCCTGCCGCGCCACCACCGATAACTATAAGGTTATAGTCGAAATGCTTTGGTTTGGACCATTTCGCATAGATTCGACGTCGGTTCATTAGATCTGATGCAATCTTCGCGACAATGGGAAATAGCCCGAGTACAAACAGCGAAATAATTAAATTAACAGATAGAATGTCGCCAGTCGAATTTAGGGTTGCGAGTTGGGTCCCGGCATTTACGAATATTATGGTTCCGAGGAGCATTCCGAGTTGGCTCACCAGATAGAACGTCAGTGTCTTAATTGGGGTGAGAGCCATTAACACATTGATTGCAAAGAACGGGAAAATCGGAACCAGTCTCAGTGTGAGTAGGTAGAATGCCCCATCTTTCTTTATGCCTTCATTGATAGTTTTCAACTTGTCGCCGAAACGTGCCCTAACGGAGTTGCGGAAAAAATATCGCGTGATCAAAAATGCGGCTGTCGCACCAATAGTTGAACAAAAAGATACAAGAATAGTGCCCAAAACTAATCCAAATATTGCTCCTCCGGCAAGAGTCAGTATCACTGCGCCAGGTAGTGAAAGAGCCGTCACTGTGACGTAGGTTAAGGCGTATAGCAGGCTTAGTTGGACCGGATGGTCTCTAAAGTAAATCTGCAGTTCGGAGTAGTTGTCTTTGAGGGATTGTAGATTCAATTGTGCAAGCAGATTGAGGACGTTCTCCCGAAACACAATAAAGACTAATGCGATGATCGAGATGGTGATAAGTAAGCCTATCCACTTCTTTTGAGGATTTGTGTGTTTCATACTTGGGTAAGCGTTGTGTATCTTCGTATTGATTTGGACATGACTATTCGTTTTATGAAATATTGAGTCAAGACAAATCTGGGGTTTGGTCGGGATCTTGGATTATTCTTTGGGATTAAGATTGAAACGCTAGTGAATGAGGTCGCCATATCTTTAGAGGTTTGTCTAGTGAGTCTTCTTGACTATATTCTATTCGAACTGGATCAACATAGACATCCCTGTTGCTTTACCTGAAATTTTTTTAATTGAGCTATTTTGTGTGTTGGATAGGATTGTGCGGAGGCCGTCCTTACTTATGTTTTTATTGTAAGGCTCCGCTGCAGCTCGAGCCCTGTCCAGCTGTGCAGCCAAAGCAGTGATCCCTAACTGCAATCGATTTACCTTGGATGTTGTCCGTGTTTAGATCTCGCATGTGAACTTTTTTTGTTGCGTCGCCAAGAGGGAGACCAAGCATTTGATTGAAATCACAGTCAAATAGGTAACCTTCCCAGTCAATAGAGATTAATGTTTTGCACATAACCGACTCGACATTCTCTTCCGCGTAATTGTCCTGCAGTAATTGCAGGTATGGTTCAAATTCGCCACGACTCACTAAAGTACTACCGAAACGTTTTATGGGCATGTTCGTTATGGTCATTAGGGCATCAAAGTGGACGTCATAGTTCTTAGCTAAATGTTCCTTATATTCTTTTTCTAGCGTCTCTTGGGGTGGCGGTAACGCAGCGCCCAAAGGGTTGTAAACCAGATGCAATTGCAGTTTAGGGTTTCCTCTTCCATAACCCACTTCGTTTAGTCGACGTAATCCTTGAATGCTTCTTTCGAAAACTCCATCCCCTCGTTGTGAATTGACGTTCTCTTCGGAATAGCAGGGCAGTGAGGCTGTGACAATAACCTCATGTTGCGATAGAAATTCAGGTAAATCCTCGTGGCCAGGTTCAGACAGGATTGTTAAGTTACAGCGGTCAATAACTGAAATTTCGCGATCCCGTATTTCTGAGACAAGCTCCCTAAAGTGGATGTTGAGTTCTGGTGCCCCGCCTGTGAGGTCGACCGTATTGGGTTTTACGGTGTCAATGAATTGTATGACTTCCTTTATGGTATTGCGCGTCATTTGTTCTGTGCGATTGGGGCCGGCATTGACATGGCAGTGAAGGCACGCTTGGTTGCATCGATAGCCCAGATTAATCTGAACGGTTTCAATCTGTTTGCGCTGGATAGCGGGAAAGTTTCTTGAATTAAGGAGCGAGAGTGTGTCGTGCATGGTTTGGTTTTTTTTTGAGTTTTAATAGTTTGAATAGTAACAAAATTAAGTGCTTTCTAGGCCTCGTGGATTTAGAGGTTGATGCCGAGTAGTATATGACTGTGGAAGGTTCCCAGCCATGAATTGTTAAATTAAAAAATTGGTTTTTGGAGACCTTAATTGTTCCAATTAGAAAATAAAAAGAGATTGACGTTTATTTTTCTCGTTTTTGGTTTGTTGCTCACGATACCCGCTCCTGGCTTAAGTGATGGCAGTCGACTGAACGTTTACTCAAAATTGGAAGATGGTGTGGTTTATGTGGAAATTGAAACAATCATCCAAGCGCCGCATGATCTTATCTGGGCTACGTTAACAGACTACAACCGATTAGCGGAATATATTCCAGGAATGAACTCAAGTCGGTTGCTGCGCTACGAGGGTAAGGTGGCATTTGTAGAGCAACATGGCGTGTCAGAATTATTTTTTTTAAAAATTCCGGTCGATGTCATTGTTAAATCAATTGAACGGAAGCCTTATCATATCGATATTGAATTAGTATCTGGAAACTTTGACCATTTATCGGGTGGGTATCATTTAGCCCGTAGTGGTGAGCATCTTTGGACATTATCGTGGACGGGTTACCTAGATCCATCGCTGCCAATCCCAAATTTTATAGCTCAGAGTTTTATTCGAAAAAGTATTAAAAATCAATTCCTAGGAATTATTGCTGAAATTGAAAATCAGATGGATGCCCGTTTAGATATCAATGAGAAGAGGTAGTTAGTGCTAATTCGCAGTCATATATCGTTACTAATCATTTTTGGCGGGATTATATCTGGGTGCGCGACTTTGAGCGATCCGAATTTGAATCCCAAAGAGTTACGATCTTTTAAGGTTTCCAGCGTGTTTTGCCAGAGCTGGTCCAAACGACTCGACGGCGTTGTTCAGAAGTTCGGTGCTAGAGATTTCGGTGCAAGTATGGTTAAGGATTATCCTTATCTTAGAGTTAATCGTTTTCTTGCTTCGTTTTCGAGTGCGGTTCATGGAAACACACAACTCTATGCCTGTCTCTTATACACATCTGACGCTGCCG
>CAJXPC010000237.1 GCA_913057845.1 uncultured Pseudomonadota bacterium | reverse complement strand
GTGGGCTCGGAGATGTGTATAAGAGACAGGTAAGATGGACAAGGGTCGCCCCGACACTTCGCTGACCATGCGCATGATTTCAAATTCACCTGGACCAAAATCCGAATTAACCTCAATAATCCCTTTTCCAGCCCGCTTCATGGCTTGGGCTAATCCACGAAGTTCAGCATGTTTTGCTGACAGGCTCGGCGTATTTTTTCCGTCACGACTCAAGTGTTTCGTTGTTCTGGATGTAGTAAACCCCATAGCTCCTGCGGTTAACGATTCCTCGAGCAGCAAGCCCATAGATTCTACTTCTTTATCAGTAGGAATTGCATTGTGATCCCCCCCCCTCTCGCCCATCACATAAAACCGCAGAGGACCGTGTGGAACTTGAGCGCCGATATCGATAGCTTTGGGGGATGAGTCGAGAACATCGAGGTATTGCGGAAAGGATTCCCAATTAAAATCCACACCTTCTGACAAAACGGATCCCGGTATGTCTTCTACTCCTTCCATCAGATTGATGAGGTATGGCACATCGTTTTTTCTAACTGGAGCGAACCCAACGCCACAATTCCCAAATACGGCTGTAGTGACTCCGTGAAACGTCGAAGGAGTTAAATAGGGATCCCAGGTGACTTGCCCATCATAGTGCGTGTGGACATCAACAAACCCCGGGGTTACTAAGAGGCCTTCCGCATCGACAATTCGGGTCGCTGTACCCAGGTTATTTCCGACGCCAGTTATGAACCCATCTTTAATTGAGATATCTCCTGTGAATCGATCTCGCCCCGATCCATCGATAATCATTCCATTTTTGATTAACAGGTCATTCATTTAGGTGTCTTCCCAAGGGGTTTTTTTAATGAGTTTTAGGTTTAAGAAGAAAATCATTTCTGTCTGCTGAATTAATTACAAACTTTAATTCATTTCCTTCTCGGTTTATTTGCAGTGGCACTGAAACACCTGCGGATCCAAGATTCCAAACAGACCTAAAGAAATGAGCAAGTGTTGACGTCTTCTCTTCGCCAATCGACATGATTTGGTCTCCTTGCAAGATGCCAGCGAGTTCTGCGGGACCGTAACGAGCCAGACTACTCACAATTAGTTCGCCACCCGTTTCTGTAGTGTACATGCCGATCCAAGGTCTGGCGGGGGTTAATGGTCGCCCGAATTCTAATAGGTCGTTTAGGACTGGTTCCAAAAGATGGGTAGGTATAGCGAGATTGCCTTGTTGGCTTTGCCCTTCAAAAACTTCATGAAGAAACAGTGAGCCGATTCCTATGACGTGACCTCGTCCATTGAATATAGCAGCACCTCCCCATTGAGGATGGGGAGGTGAGGTGTAGATTGCTTGATCCAAAACATATTCCCAATATCCGGCGAATTCGTCAACACGTATAATTTTTGAATGAAGAGCATGGTCAAGTCCTCCGTAGCTTACAAAGTAAGCATCATCGGAGGGGTTTATTAGATTACTTTTCTCGAGGTCAGATGGCTCAATCTGTAGTGTTCCAAAAGCTTGAATTAAACCAAGTCCAGTCGTTTGGTCATAAGCTACAACATGTCCCGGGAGACTTTGGTTAAGGTTCGTTGTTACCCAGACTGATTCGGCTTCAGTGACAAGGTATCCTATCGTAAGAATCAAACCGTTTTCGTTAATCAAGACGCCGCTGCCGATACGTTCCGTCCCAAGAATGCCAGCGGTGAACGCGTCGGCCGATATCAACGTACGAACCTTTACAACAGAGTTAACCGATCTGGTGAGGTTGAATTTAAGGTTTTCGGCATTAGGCCTTAAAGATTTAGGGAATGCCCACTCGTCAGTATTTTGCATATTGAATACAGGTAGTTGTGCTGTCTGGATGGTTCCGTCTTATTTTATTCTGGAATCAAACGGTTAGAGAATAGGGCTAGCGTCTAGTCGCAGCTCGTTTAGAACGGGAAGCCCCGAGCTGGGACGAATATCGTTTTTTTTCGGATACGATTAGCGCTGAGAGCAACTCAAAATCAATTTTTCTATTGTCAGTCTTTCTTCTTAATAACGCAATTTCTCGATAAGGTGGTTTATGTGAAAATGGTCTTGCTACGAGATCAGTTCCAAGTAATGCCCCAGATTTAAGAACCATTTCTGGAAGGAGTGTAGATCCCAATCCATTATCAACCATTTGAAGTAGGGTATAGAGGCTGGTTGCTGCGAAAGATTCATTCGGTGAGTTAACTGCTTGAGCGCCGCAGGCCTCGATCGCGTGATTCCTGAGGCAGTGTCCTTCTTCCAGTAACAGAAGGTCGTTTAGGTTTACATCTTTTATTGATATTTCTTTCGATTTTGCAAGTGCCACGCCTTTTTTTGCGACCCACCAAAACTCGTCTTTGAACAGTGTGTTGGTGATGAGGTCTTCGGTATTGTAGGGAAGCGCGATGATTGCAAAATCAAGCTCTCCAGATTTGAGTTGGTCTAGAAGGCGAAGAGAATAATCTTCCCTTAGATAAAGTTTCAATGCCGGATAATTTGCCTTCAATGTGGGGATTACGATGGGAAGCAGAAAAGGAGCTATGGTAGGAATGACACCTAATTTCAATGTTCCGCTGAGAGGTTTTTTTAAACGCTCTGTGAAGCTGCTTAAGTCATCTACTTCGGTAAGTATCGACTGTGCTCTACGTAATACTTCGGACCCTATTTCGGTTAATCGAACGTTTCGTTTGGTTCGTTCGAAGAGTGTTGCGCCGAGAGTGATCTCTAGTTCTTTGATACCCGCTGACAGAGTGGACTGCGTGACAAACAACTTCTCAGAAGCTTGGCGGAAATTCAATGTTTCGGATAACGTAATTAAATATGTGAGTTGCCTAATTGTTGGTAACGCTGCGGCCATAAGTCTTATTTTTGTTAAGATAGCCGACTCTTATGTTGAGGAGGTTTGCTCAAGCTCAGCACCTTGGTCGGATTGAAATTGACTCTTGACGTGATGTTGATCGTAACCGTTAAAAAGATGCCCTAATAATCCGCGATTGAGATCGCTAGTGCCCATATACCAATCCGCAATTGGATAGGTTAAATTCATGTTTCTGGCCATCATAATATGTTGACTATGGTGAGCGGCATGATGGCGACGGATCGTATTTACTAGAGGACAATTGCGAACAAACCAATTCTCCTTAACGTGACAGCATAAGTGAAAGGTTTCGTAGTTTAAGTAATAAAAAGGCGTTGTTAGCATCTGTCTCTTATACACATCTGACGCTGCCGACGAATAGAGAGGTG
>CAJXPC010000236.1 GCA_913057845.1 uncultured Pseudomonadota bacterium | reverse complement strand
TCTACACCTCTCTATTCGTCGGCAGCGTCAGATGTGTATAAGAGACAGATCGCAAAGTTATCTCTTTATCAGACCGACAAATTCCCCAGTTACAGCAGAAAATTCGTTCTCTAGAAAACAAAGTTGACGCCTTTCTAGAAAACGGTCGTCGTAACGAAGCTATTTGGGGCGGGTTGCTGAGTTCAAGCTTAGAGTTATTCAAATTAACACGCAAAGACGTATCCTCGGCGACAATATCATCAACATTACGTACGCATCTGAGCATTGAAGAATGTCGTATTTTTATGTTGTCTGACAATCAAGAATACGCCAGCGACGAAGAAACTATCTTTGCGAATTTTATAATATCCATTGATAAGCCTAAGTGTTTAATTGAGGCGCCAGAAGAGATCAAACACTTCACGAGATCTTGGATGCTTGCATCTTCCGCATACATCCCTCTCTCGGTTCAAGGCTCGGTAGGTGTTTTGATTTTTAGCTCGTCCGACGCACAAAGATTTGATCCAAATATCGATACGCAATTTTTAGAGCGAGTGGGGCATATCGTATCCACAGTTATAGACAACGCTTATGCCTTTCATAATGAGGGCTTCGCTCAACATGAATAAACTTGAAGCTGGGGCCGTCGATGAATACCTGATATATCTAGAAAAAGAACGCAGACTCTCACCGCTCACCGTAACAAATTACGCTCGAGATCTTAAGTTACTTATACGAGAATTCTCAGAATGCCTAAATGATTTAACTGCACACGACATTAGAAGATTGGTTTCTGGGCTTCACGCAAAAGGCCTTGGCGGCAACACATTGTCTAGAGCCTTATCCGCGTGGCGCGGTTACTTCAGCTTCCTGGTTGAACGTAAACATTACAAACACAACCCCTGCCTAGGAATTAGGCCGCCAAAAAAAGAAAAGCGGCTACCTAAGGCTCTTAGTCCTGACGAAGTGAATAAGTTGCTTGAAACTGAGGAAACAAACGAAGGGGCCATGAGAGACCAGGCGATGTTTGAGCTTTGTTACTCCTCGGGACTTCGATTGACCGAGCTTACTTCCATCAAGTTACAAGAACTTGACCTCAATGACGGCACAGTTCGCGTAACGGGGAAGGGAAGTAAAACGAGGATCGTACCTGTCGGTCAAAAAGCCATAAGCGCTATCCATCGTTGGATTGCCCTGCGTCATGGCTTAAACAAGCCAATCCAGAACATCTTGTTTCCGAACAAAAATGGTGATCCAATAAGTCCTAGAACAATCCAACATCGGCTATCTCAATGGACAAAAAAACAAGGGTTAGGACAAAACGTGCACCCGCATATGTTGCGTCACTCTTTCGCGTCTCACCTGCTTCAATCCAGCGGTGATCTTCGTGCGGTACAAGAGATGTTAGGGCACGCAAGCATTTCTACGACACAGGTGTATACACACTTAGATTGGCAACATTTAGCAAAAATATACGACAAAACGCACCCAAGGGCAAAAAGAAAAAATGATTCATGATTAACCAATTGATTGAACTGACCTTTGTGCGCCATGGCGAGACGGAATGGAACAAGCAGCATAGAATTCAGGGACAAATCGATATCCCATTAAATGCCACAGGGTTCGCTCAAGCTGCCGCTGTAGCAGAAACGCTCAAGCTTGAAAAATTTAATGCAATCGTCAGCAGTGATTTATCGCGCGCAAAACAAACTGCCGAGCCATTAAGGGCAAATGGCCCACAAATTGTTTTTGAACCACGCCTGCGAGAACGTCACTTAGGTATTCTTGAGGGTCTGACAGTAGAAGAGGCTTCGCAACAAGCTCCGGCGGACATGAGCGCCTTTAAAAACCGTTCATACGCAAATACCCCAGCAGGGGCTGAGTCCATGCATGATCTTACAACTCGAATTAAAACATCATTAACAACGATTCATCATAAATTTAAAAAGGGTAACATTCTGGTGATCACGCATGGTGGGGTCATTGACGTCCTCTGGCGTCTTGCAAACAATATAAAACCTGAAAGCATAGAAAGACCAATTATTAGAAATGGGTCCATACATCAGCTCATTTATAATCCTGATTCAAAAGAAATCTTTATAGAAAATTTTAATAAAACAAACCATCTCGATCGTATAGCGGCTCTAGACGATCTTTAAATAAATTATTTACTATTGCTTGGGCCCCGTCGACCCTCATCAATAAATTACTGACTTTATCTACACAAAAGGACGCAACACCTTTATGAAATACGATATGCATGGAACAACCATTATCTCCGTTAGAAAAGACAATCAAGTAGCGATCGGTGGCGATGGGCAAGTAACACTTGGCAACCTCGTTATGAAGGGCACAGCAAAGAAAGTTCGAAAGTTATATCACGGGAAAATACTCGCTGGGTTTGCGGGCGGCACAGCTGACGCGTTCACACTCTTTGAGCGATTCGAAGCAAAACTAGAAAAACATCAAGGACAGTTACTAAGGTCAGCAGTAGAACTCGCCAAAGACTGGAGAACAGACCGCATGCTAAGACGGCTTGAGGCCATGCTTGCAGTTTCAGACTCAAGCACGTCTCTGATCATCACTGGGAATGGGGACGTAATAGAGCCCGAGGACGGCCTCATCGCCATTGGAAGCGGGGGCGGGTTTGCTCAAGCGGCGGCCAAAGCATTGCTACAACATTCGAATCAGACTGCTGAGGAAATCGTCAAGACCGCACTTACTATTGCGGGTGATATTTGCATCTATACCAATCAAAACCACACCATTGAAACCCTAAACACGTAGCCAAAGAAAAAAGTAATTACTATGTCACAAATGAACCCTCAAGAAATTGTCCATGAGCTGGATAAACATATCGTTGGACAACACTCAGCAAAACGAGCTGTTGCTATCGCCCTTAGAAATCGCTGGAGACGCAAGCAAGTCGCCGAACCACTCAAACAAGAAATCACACCCAAAAATATCCTCATGATTGGTCCTACCGGTGTTGGGAAAACAGAGATTGCTCGGCGTTTAGCCCGACTCTCCGGCGCACCCTTCATCAAAGTTGAAGCGACAAAGTTTACTGAGGTTGGTTATGTCGGCAAAGACGTCGAATCCATTATTCGTGACCTCATAGAGATTGGCATCAAACAAATGCGCGAAAAGGAGACGCTGCGAGTAAAACACTTAGCGGAAGATCTAGCAGAGGAGCGAGTTTTAGATGCGCTGCTCCCACCCTGTCTCTTATACACATCTCCGAGCCCACGAGACCTCTCTACATCT
>CAJXPC010000235.1 GCA_913057845.1 uncultured Pseudomonadota bacterium | reverse complement strand
TACGAGATGTAGAGAGGTCTCGTGGGCTCGGAGATGTGTATAAGAGACAGGCTACCAACACAGGGCACAAAACTTGTCCCCGCCGACAAAATCCCTGTTATGCAAACTTTGGATGCCGCTCTGTTAGCCACGATGGAGCCTCACATCCTTCAAGGATTGAAAGGTGGGATTGAGTATTTCAATCAGGGCCCTAAGGCTAAATATGGAAAAACTTTTGTTGAACTGAATACACAGGAAGCTGAAGCATTTTGTGATGCCTGGGCTAACTCAAACGAAGTACCTCAACGCGCTTTGGCAATGGGTCTGAAGAAACTCGTTGGTCTGGCATATTGGGCCAACCCACCGACTTGGGAGCCCTTGGGCTATGACGGTCCGGTAACAGTGAAATGGGGACTGAAATCCCTTGGCAATAATCCACTACCCAAAGTATGAATGTTGAGGAGAAGACAATGAAAAAGACAATTCCTTTGAAAGTTCCGGCACACGGTTTAACTGTGACTCAATCAGCCGACATCAAACAATCCAAAATCACACTGAATGTGGACGCAGTAGTTGTAGGCTCGGGTGCAGGTGGGGCAATCGCAGCATACGAGTTGGCCAAAGCAGGTAAGAAAGTTGTCGTACTTGAAGCTGGTCCGTATGTACCATCCGAGAAATTCACAGAAATGCTGGCAATTTCAATGGCAACCCTATATCAGGATCATGGTGGCCAATCCAATTCGGCTGGCGACATCACAATTTTACAAGGTGCCTGCGTAGGTGGGTCTACTGTTGTCAATGCCGCCTTATGCTTCCGAACACCCGACTACTATTTGAATCTGTGGGCCGAAGAATTCGGTTTGACCAATTTGACTCCAGATGTCATGCGCCCCTATTTCGAGAAAGTAGAAGCCAACCTTCAGATCAAAGAAAACGAGCGCTATGAAACCAGCCCAGGCGCTGAATTGATCAACCAAGGTATTCAGAAACTGGGCTTACCCCCAGGATATGCGAAACGAAACGTAAAAAACTGCGGCTTAACTGGCCACTGTTTTGCTGGATGTGTGTCTGACCGAAAACAATCCATGTTGGTTACTTACCTGCCTTGGGCTGTTGCTTACGGAGCCAGTATTTACGCCGACACCCGTGCTACCAAAGTAATTACAAAAGGTGGTAAAGCTGCCGGAGTTGAAGCTCAAATTATTGATCCAGCTACCAAGACAAAGAAATGTGATTTAACAGTCAATGCCCCCATTGTGGTGCTGGCTGCTGGGCCAGTTCAAACATCAGGAATTTTAATGAATAGCCAAGTGGCCAACTCTAGTGGTCAGGTTGGAAAGAACTTTGCCTGCCATCCCACCATGTCTTTGACAGCAGAATTTGCAGATGAAGTTGACGACTTCCACGGTGCGACCCACTCACTTTATATGGACAAGTACATTCTTCCTGAGGAGGGTGGTTACCTCTTGCTCAATGCGGTACAGGATCCTGTAGAGGCCAGCTTCCAAGCAGAGCCAGGAACTGGAAAACCTTATATGTCTTACATGTCGAAATACCGCAATACCATTCGGTTGATCACATTGATTCACGATAAAAACGTGGGTGAAGTGATTTGGAAAAATGGAATAAAAGAAATTAAGTATTTCGTAGACAATGAAGACTTCGAGATCATGAAGGCAGGTTTGAAGACCAACGCTCGTGTGTTGTTTGCAGCAGGTGCCAAGCGTATCTACATTCCCACCTCTCAGAAACTGATCATCGAATCAGTTGATCAAATAGATACCGTCATTGACGGCTTGAAGAATGAGCCTGCCCGCTATCGCTACACGTCATTTCATCCACAAGGCACCTGCCGCATGGGTGCAGACCCCAAGAAAACCGTGGTTTCGCCCACTGGTGAAACACATGATGTGAAAAATTTATACGTAGCTGATGCCAGCTTGCTGCCTACATCGATCGGATACAACCCATCTGAAACTGTTTATGCATTAGCGCACTACATCAGCGATCACATCAATCGCGTGCATGCGTAATCAAAGATATTTACTAGGAAAATCGACTTATGAATACAGCTAGCAATGTGGTCTGGAATGAGCACATTTTTATGGGTGGCTGGCGAACTGGTCATGGCGCGCAAGTATCCGTGATTGAACCAGCCACAGGCGACTTACTTTCTACACTTCAGACTGCCTCAGTCGAAGACGTAGACCATGCGGCCAATATCGCCCAAAAAACCCAACAAGAGTGGGCAGCAATCCCATTCGACCGCAAAGCGGAAATTCTTCGGAATGCTGCTGCATTACTCAAAAGTAGAGCTGATGAAATTAACGGATGGAATACACGTGAATGTGGATCCATACCGCCCAAGGCACAATGGGAATTGCAGGCCACCTATGAACAAGCGCTGATGGCTGCAGCGCTTCCCATGCAGCCCATTGGGCAAATTTTCCCATCCAGCATGCCAGGCCGCAGGAACTACTGGAAACGAATTCCGATTGGTACCGTTGGAGTGATTGCCCCATGGAACTTTCCTATTCTGCTGGCTATGAGATCGGTTTTTCCAGCGTTGGCCATGGGTAATTGTGTCATCTTAAAGCCTGATGTTAAAAGCGCTATTTGTGGCGGAGCACTGATGGCCGAGATTCTTCGGGAGGCTGGTCTCCCAGAGGGTGTTTTCCATGTGCTACCTGGCGGACCTGAAATAGGTGAAGCATTGGTTAAACATCCGCTAATTAAAATGATTTCATTCACAGGCTCAACAGCAGTTGGCTTAAAAATCGGTGAGACCTGCGGACGTATGCTAAAGAAGGCCGCTCTTGAATTGGGTGGCAACAATGCAATGGTTATTCTTGATGATGCCGACCTTGAGTCAGCAGCCTCGTGCGCAGCTTGGGGTTCCTTTCTTCATCAAGGTCAAATCTGTATGCAATCAGGCAGGCACATTGTGCATGAATCAATCGCTGAAAAATATGCGCATCTATTGAGTCAACGTGCGAAAAATCTGTTTTGCGGCAATCCATGGAAAGAGCAAGTGCATCTAGGGCCCTTGATTAGCGAGACTCAAGCACAACGCGTAGAACGCATCGTCAACAGATCGATTGACATGGGAGCCACCTTGTTGGCAGGCGGCAAACGAAAGGGAAATTTCTATGAGGCCACAGTTCTTGGCAATGTGACCCCAGACATGCCCGTTTACGCTGAAGAAATTTTTGGTCCGGTGGCACCCATTACTACGTTCGCAACCGACGACGAAGCTGTGGCACTCATCAATGGATCCGACTACGGATTATCGACAGC
>CAJXPC010000234.1 GCA_913057845.1 uncultured Pseudomonadota bacterium | reverse complement strand
GCTTTCCTCTCGACAAGTTGATTCATCAATTCGTCCGCCAGTGCGGTCACATCGCGCCCCAGCGTAAACTCCACCACCCAATCAGCTGCCTCTGGTTCGTCAATGGGCAAATCCAGACCAGCGACGTGGGTTAACTCACCAGCATCAAAACGCCGATAGATCCCCTTGGGGTCTCGGCGACGCAACTCATCAATTGGCACCTTTAGATAGACCTCAAAATAACCTGGTAGGGTTGCCCTGTTCCATTCGTGAATTTCCTTGAACAAGGAAATGGTGGGTGTTACCACAGTCAACCCCTGTGCTGCAATAACCCGGCAGAGGCGTCCGTATTGCATGGCTAAGGCTAATCGACCGTCACGACCGTGGTTCTGCGCATTTGCCCCCACAGCACCAAACACCTCACGCAATTCGTCACCATCGAGCATAACCACTGCTTCGCCGCCAGCGCGCAGACGAGCGACTACCTCGCGGGCCAAGCTCGACTTACCCGCACCAGAGAGCCCGGTAATCCAAATCACACGACCGGATTGTTCTGACGATGTGAACCTGACGTTCATAGTTTGCACATGCTAAGAAACACCTCTCAGCGTCCGATTAACGGCCCGGCAAAACCGTTCACGCAGTGTCATTAAGGCTCCCGTATCAGAGAGTGACGATGCGCTTTTGGCAGTTGGATTGTTTTGATGCTGGAAGTGGCTGAGGTAATTACCCTGCATCTCCTGCAAGGCAGCAATAAGCGCCGCAACTTCACCAAATACAAGCCCCGCACCAATGGAAGATCGAAACAATGCATTTACATCACGAATATTTATAAACAAAGCTTCAATATCATCCAAATGATCAATCATATTGAATATCGCCACATCATTCAGCCATTCCTCGCCAATATCCAGATGACGATAAAAACTCAACATCGCTTTTTGTGGGAGATATGATGGCACTGGTGATGTACCGCTCACGGGGTAACCGAACTCTCGACAAACCTTAGCTGTACGCTTAAGAATAAAATCCCGTTCCTGCACGGTCTGATCTAAATCAGATTGAGATTTAGGTCCACCGTTTACCTTACGGTTGTTATAAGAATGAAACACGTCATCACAGACCTGCAACCACGGCGGGGTACTAGGCTGGTACTCATCCTCGGCCCGCTTTGCCACCTCAAATCCGGATTGAGATAACGCATCCACTATTTCCCCATCCGAAAATTCGATGTCAAGAAATTTAATAACTTCACGGAGAGTCTCTTCAGCATCACTCCGGTAATCTTCAAATTTAACCACGTGCCAGTCTACACGTGGTTTTTGCTTTAGCCAGGCTTCGCAGAACAAGTTCCAGTTATCGACTTTGTCCAGCAATGTCGTATGATCTGGGACTCGTAAAAAATCTCCAAAACTGATCTCATTCGCCTCGCGCCGCCAACGCGAAAGCAGAGATTCATAGGGGTTACGGACGAAGAAAATTATTTTTTGTCCGCGCTGCCATCCAGTAGGCCAGATGTGGCCGAACTGAACCTCAAAATCATTTCTGAAATTGAAATGGCTCTTGCTTGACAACACCGGAGCCCATTTCTTTTGCAAATCATCTACAGGATTAAGAGTATACCGATCGCCGTCTAACTGCCACATGCGTCCTCCATTTCGCGGACCAACGGTATGAACCTTAATACCCAGGCACAGAAAACAATTATATAACCAAGATAGCCCACTTGGCTCGCGAGGTCCGATCAGATAGACAGTATTCATAAATTCATGCGGGGCGATTTTGGTCAACAGGTCCAAAAAAGGCATTAACTGGCAAACCAACCATGCCAAAAAAAGGTGGCACTCTGGTGCTGTAGTCCCAAGTGATGCGAAATGGGCCCAACGAAGGCGTTTCAAATAGGCTTTCTCCCTGATTCAACAATGCACTTTCAACGCCAAGGGTGAGTGTAATAGAATATTCTCCTGCTTCCAGGTTGCAAACAATATCAGCACCAAAATTGCCTGATTCACCCCATTTTATTTCGGGCGGGTTAAGAGATAGCGTGTATGTCGTTGTGACATTTACCACTTGATCAAATTTATTCTTGATAAGAAATCCAATATGCACCGGCACATCACAAAAAATTTGATACCTCAGCAACAATCGGATGGTTTGTCCGATTTGAAAATTGGTAACTGACTTACCATCCTGGTCGTACATACCGACCTCCAATATCCTGGCCTTACAATTCACAGGGTTAGTCGTATCCAATTTCCAGATCGGGTCAACCAACTTATCAGATAACGATCGACGTAGCTGATTAGTTTTATCTGATATTGAATCGTTTTCCGCTTCATACCCCTGAGTCACAGCCCTAATGCTCTCCGCACCGCGGAAGTACAGTGACACACCTTGTGAAGTGTCACCATCAAACTTTTGCTCCCCGCTGAATAAGTAAACTACTCGCGAACACAAATCTCGCACCGTCCCCATATCATGTGAAACAAAGAGCAAAGTGACACCTTTCGCGCACAACCCTCGGATATAGCTCAAGCATTTTTGCTGAAAGAAAAAATCCCCGACACTAAGCGCTTCATCAATGATGAGAATGTCCGGATCACACAGCACCTGCACCGCAAATGCCAACCGCATCATCATGCCGCTAGAATAAGTTTTTACCGGGAGGTCTATCGCGTCACCGATTTCAGCAAACGCCTCAATTTCGCCAAACCGATTCAATATGTCTTCTTTGCTTAATCCCAACAGCAAGCCATTCAAAATAACGTTATCCCTGCCTGAGTACTCGGGATTGAACCCACAGCCAAGCTCTAAAAGGGCACATACTCTGCCGTTAACGTTGACGGAGCCAGTTGTCGGCGATAAGGTGCCTGTCAATATCTCTAGCAGCGTACTTTTCCCGCTACCATTTCTGCCAATAATGGCTACGGATTCACCCCGCTTGATCTCAAAGTTAATATCTTTTAGTGCTCCGACCTCTTGCACGCCCTTGGTATACTTTGGCCAAAGCGCGTGCAGCAGCCGAGACCGCTGGTCGTCAAAAACACGGTAGCACTTGCTGACGTTGCTAACAGAAATAGCTATATCACTCATGGGCTATACCATATCCGCAAAATTGGATCTAAGCCGTTTAAATACGTGATAACAAATAAAGGCAAAAATGGAGGCTAATATAAAATACGTGGTGAGCGCCTTCAGTGCTGGCATCTGACCGTAATACAAAACTAATCGCACCTGTTCAACTAAAAAAGTTAAAGCTGTCTCTTATACACATCTCCGAGCCCACGAGACCTCTCTACATCTC
>CAJXPC010000233.1 GCA_913057845.1 uncultured Pseudomonadota bacterium | reverse complement strand
GATCTACACCTCTCTATTCGTCGGCAGCGTCAGATGTGTATAAGAGACAGGGTAACGTCAAACATGCAAATTGCCTCATTGTATTCGTCAACCAGATCCGAATGAAGATCGGTGTAATGTTTGGCAGCCCCGAAACCACCACTGGCGGTAACGCCCTTAAATTTTACTCCTCCGTCCGCTTGGACATACGCCGAATTGGTTCGGTTAAAGAGGGCGATGAAGTGGTTGGTAATGAGACTCGCGTTAAGGTGGTGAAAAACAAAGTTTCCCCTCCCTTCAAGCAGGCTGAATTCCAGATCATGTATGGGATGGGGACGAATAAGCTTGGAGAAATCATCGACCTTGGCGTTAAGCAAGGTCTCGTGAATAAATCGGGAGCCTGGTACGCCTACCAAGGAGACAAGATCGGACAAGGCAAGGCCAATGCGTGTAAGTTCTTGGAGGAAAATCCACAGATCGCAAAAGAGATTGAAGATGAGCTAAGGACTCAGCTGTTGCCACAATCGAAGAAAAAAGAAGCTACTGAAGAGGCTCAAGCGATAGAATAATTTAGCCTTGGGGTTCACCCTGAACCCTTATGGGCCTCCTCCCAAACCCATTCTCAGTATGGGTGCAGGCGAAACTGCTTGCGCCCATATTAACAGCTTGTTTTTTCAGTGCTCGTCAAGAAGAATAACGGTTCCCGCAAAGCGGATCCTCCGTGAATTTTTTTGACCAGTTTCGACGTGGGAAAAGGGCTGATAATTTGAAAGCGATTATTAACAAGCGAGTTTCTCGGGACTTTGGTCGATGGGTTGATGCTTTCGGAGAGCCCTACTGTAAGAAGCTTGCAAAGGCGTACGAAATACCCTGTAGCGCGTACCCGATGCATTCTGAGTTGACGATTTGGTACAACAGCAGAGCCTTCCTGGATTTTTTTGCCAGTTCAGATAAATCTGAACCACTGCGAAACTGGTTAGCGAAAGAGCATCATCTAGGCACAGTACCCCCTCCTGAAATTAGTCTTCATTTCAGCAACTTGATCACGGCCTACAGAAGTCACGTGCAGAGCCTGAATATCAGTAATATCACTCGTAACAATCGTGCATACGGATGCAACTTCATCTTAAAAATTGGCGCTAATGCCGGGCTTTTTGACGATGACCTCCATTGTCATGGCTGGAAAGTGCTCAAAAGGATAGGGCGAGGGAGCACGCTGCTTGATGTTACTCCCGGGTGTGAAGTTGCTTACACTGATATCATGGCAAACGCCGAGACCATTTTGGGAGACGACTATGCGGTCGATGGAAAGACAAAACAGGAACTGAAAAGCCTAGTCGCTAATATCTTGCTCGAAGCCAAACAGGGCGGTGATGATCTGGATGTTTACGGCGCATCGATTGCTGTTCTCGATTACCGAATCAGGACCTTGAAAGATACTTGCGCTGGCATCGTTCGTGACCACATCAAAGTCTTAGAAGAGGTTCAAAAATGGTTGGCAAACCCTCAATTTACTGAGAATGCTTACCAATTAAAGCAGATTTTTAACAGTGAATACGGCCCAGGTGACGCGATAATCAGGGCTCGACTTCATCGAGAAATCCTGGATGATAATCCTCTACCTGTTATTGTCCTGTTTTGTAAGCTTTTTCTGGCTGGTCGTTTTCCTCTTTCTTCTCAAAAAGTTTACAACTATCTGACCACTAGGATGGCCTCCTATGATATTAAGCCAAAAACGGTTCGATATTTTCTAGGGTTTGAGGGAAGAGTTCTCGCAGCAGCTCACGCTTTTATTTGCTTTGAGGTTTCTGGTAATCCGGATTCGATCACAAACCTCTCTGTTAGCGCGCTCAGACAGGATGCAGGAGGTACCTATACTCTTCGTTGGAGAAAGCTCAGGAAGGGAAGGGTCAGCTCTGAAGAAGAAATTGTTTCTTGTAGGACTGAAAATAGTCCATTAACACCAGAGTCGTTGTCTGTGGTGGATGTATTCAACCACATTGTGCGTATCACGGAGCCACTTAGGTCAGAAGCCTACGATAAAGACAAGCTTTTCTTAGCCTATTATAAAAACAACAACGGCCAATACGGTTATATTCCGTCACGATTTCACCCCGCTTCCTTTAACAGACAATTCAAAGCTATTTGTAAATGGGCCAGCTCAGACCGTTGGGTGAGCACGTTAAAAGCAATACGAGGAAGTCTATTGCTTTTGGAGGGGATGGTTACTCGCGATGCAACCTCAGTGGCGGTCAAAGGACGTCATACGAGCTTTGCGATGGCTTCGAAGTATACATATCACATGCCGGAAATGCTGCGACGTGAGCAGAACATTCGTGATTTTCTGGAATGGTTTGAAACGCTTTTGACGCTGGATATTGAAGGTTTTGCGTCGAAGGTAGGGATAGACCCTGAGGAGTACGATAAACGTGCTCAGGAGCTTTTAAATAGGGGGTTTGGGGGGCTGCATTGTTCTGACCCATATGCAGGAATAAAACCAGGCACAGTGCAGGGAGAAGCCTGCCACCGAGTTGATCTCTGTGTAAGCTGTGAGAAACGTCGAAGTATTTTCGTTATGTCCGAGTCAAACCTCGTGTCACTGCTACAATGGCATGTGGTCCTTGAGGAAGCCGAAGCTATGCTATCTGAAAGTGATTTCAAACCCTGGCAGTTATGGCTTGTGTTTACTCGGCTTATGCTTGATCGGATCGAACGAAAGCCTGAACACGCTCTGCTATTTGAAGCGGCCCAAAAGGCTCAGAAAACACTTTCCAACCCGTATCGTGATCTAATTCCAGTGCTTGACGCGGCGGTGCTGTCATGAGTGCTGCCGTCATCGATTTGTCCAAATTTCGAACCCATTTCAGTAAGCTCGATGATCAGAGCTTTTTGGATGTGGAGAGCCTCCGTCCGTACTTTCTTGAGGAAGGCGTCAAGTTCGAAGATAACTCTTGGCCGATTAAAGGGGCTCCAAAAGAATCAAAGACCATTCATTTTGATGTCGCAATCTCGCCTGGGCTAAAGCTTACCGACGAACCAAGGCTCCTTTACACGGTAAAGCTTGCCTGCGTGCTTATCGGTACTAGTACCAATCCACGGCTGGGTAATGTTGGCCCCGAAACCCTGATAAAGACGGCAGGGAAAATTATTAACTTTATACGTCTAATGAAGTTTAAGTACGAACTGACGTATATCAGCAGCATTAATAGCTCAATCTTTGAGGAAATATTAGCTGACTATCCTTATCCGCTTGCAGACAGGTTATCACTCAGGTCACGACTCTACGACCACCTTGATTCCTGTCTCTTATACACATCTGACGCTGCCGACGAATAGAGAGGTGTAGAT
>CAJXPC010000232.1 GCA_913057845.1 uncultured Pseudomonadota bacterium | reverse complement strand
TGTGGCCCATATTGGGCGACCAAATCCAATAGAAAATGTAAGCACTGTGACTCTAAATAATCTGGCCACAGCAAAATGACCGAGCTCATGAAAACCCACTAATACGGTAATGGCAATTAAAAAAGAAAACAATGTAAAGACCGTATTCATTGGTTACCTGACCTCTTTAGATTCCACATACTTAAATTTACTTAAACCCTCTAAAGCCGACTCCCTAGCGACAGCATTAACGCTAAAAACTTCTTCAATAGAATTAGGATTCGGCGCATTGAAGTCACCCATCACCGATTCGATGAGTATAGAAATGTCAGAAAATCTAATTTTCTTCTCAAGAAACGCATCCACAACGACCTCATTAATTGCGTTAAGACCCACAACTGCTGCTCGACCCTTAGATAAACTTTCATAGGCTAACGATAAACAAGGAAACCGCTCAAAGTCTGGAGCCTGAAACTGTAGTGTGGATATATCCCCCAAACTCAGTGGTTTAACATTAAGACGTGCGCGATGCGGGTAATTTAAAGCATGACCAATTGGGACCCGCATATCGGGATTGGCCAATTGGGCTAGCGTTGACCCATCAACATACTGAACCATCGAATGCACAATACTTTGCGGATGCACCACCACCTCAATGGTATCAACTGGGGCAGCAAACAAATAATGCGCCTCGATAACCTCAAGCCCTTTGTTCATCATGGTTGCCGAATCAATCGAAATCTTTTTACCCATATTCCACTTCGGATGCTTAATGGCTTGAGACACAGAAACATTCCTAAGCTCGTTCATTGGAGTATTTAAAAATGGTCCTCCGGAGGCTGTCAAAAGTATTTTCAATATACCTTGGTCAGATGAATATGGTGGCGCACTCTGAGAAAGACACTGAAATATTGCGTTATGTTCACTGTCTATCGGAAGAATGGTTGCGTGATTTTTCTTTGCAACATCAACCAAAAAATTACCGGCCATTACCAAAGGTTCTTTATTTGCCACCAATACGGTTTTACTTTGACAAAGCGCATGATAAATCGAATCAAGTCCTACAGCTCCTACGATACCGGCGACAACAATGTCAACGTCATCATGAGAAACAATCTCGTTAAGACTCTCAGGGCCGCTCAAAACCGCCACATCAAGACAATTGGCCTTCACTTTAGTCAATAGGGCCTGATACAAATCTGGATCTGTAATCACAAGATACTTGGGATGATAAATATGACACTGCGCAACCAAAAGATCGATGTTGGAATGAGCAGTCAATGCAAACACCTGGAACCGATCAGACTGTTGGTCAATGACAGAGAGCGTACTTAGCCCAATACTGCCTGTAGATCCGAGTACGCAGACAAATTTTTTATCTGAAATCACACCCATCAATAAAATATCTGCATGACTAAAAAGGAAAAAGGCAACAAAGCGGTCATGCTATCGACACGATCAAGCAAACCCCCATGTCCAGGTAAGATTGCGCCACTATCTTTAACGCCTGAAACTCGTTTCAAGTAAGACTCGAAAAGATCGCCCACTACACAAATCATCGTGAAGGATAGGATAAGCATGCCAAAGAGAATCCAGCCTAACTCTAAAAAAACGTCCTCATAAAATAAACGAAGCAATAAAGCATACACAGCAAGTACGAACAGCCCTCCTAGGACACCCTCAATGGTTTTTCCTGGGCTAATCGATGGGAGTAGCTTAGTCTTGCCTAAACTTTTTCCGAAAACATAACCACCGATATCAACAAGCCATACACCAGACAATACGAAGAATAATCCGTACGGCTGCAGCTGCAAGGCAACCAGAACATACCAAACTGGAACAATCAAAAGAACACCCATTAAAACGTTGGGAACGTAACTCCGCGTGCTAAGTCGATAGCGAATCAAAAATGGAACAAGGAACATCCAAAAAAGAACTGCGAGCCAACACATAAGTGTAGCAACGGCATTCAACACGGCACCAAATCTGGCGAACAAGAGAAATGGAAGTGAGCAGATGGCAACGCACAGCAGGACAAAAATTACCACACGCTGTCGACTCCACCCAAAAAGTCTCGAGTATTCACAAGCAGTCATAGCAAGAGGAATTAACAATAGGAGTCCCCATAACCATTGTGGGAAACTGAATATCGCCAGCACTAGAACACTGATCAGAATGACTGATGTGACAACTCTAGAGATCAAACCTGCGTATTGCGTCATGAATCTTCCTCAGTTTTTGATAAGACCCCAGTCTCTAATCCAGTTCTACCAAATCGCCGTTCCCGACCTGAATAATGCCGAAGCGCGTTCATAAACTCATTCGAATCGAAATCCGGCCAGAGCACGTCAGTAAAATAAAGCTCGGTATAGACCAGATCCCAAATCAAAAAATTACTGATGCGTACTTCACCCCCGGTGCGAATAAGCAAATCCGGTTCGGGAGCAAAGTTTAATTGCATATACCTCGACAAGACTTCCTCTGAAATCTCCTCAACACCTTGTTGCCTAGCCGCCCTGACTGCATTAACGACGTCCCAACGTCCTCCGTAATTAGCAGCCAGCGTGAGCGTAAGCCCCGAATTGCCTTCTGTTTGCCGTTCAGACCTTTCAAGGAGCTCCTGCAACGTCAGCGAAAACTTAGTTCGATCACCAATCACCTTAAAACGAACATTATTTTCGTGGAGTTTCGCCACTTCTTCTTCCAAAGCTTTCTGAAAGAGCGACATCAAAAATGAAACCTCATCTGCGGGACGTCTCCAGTTCTCACTGGAAAAAGCAAATAAGGTTAGAAATGGAATGTCATTTTGATGACAAAATTCTACCGTTGACCGAACCGATTTTAGACCACTTCGGTGACCCATTACTCGAGGTAAAAATCTATTTTTAGCCCACCTGCCGTTGCCATCCATAATGATGGCCACATGACTAGGTTTCGGCCCGCTATCAGGTATCTGTTGAGTCGTTGATTTTTTCACTGTACCTATACATCGAGCAAATCTTTTTCCTTACTCACGAGTGCCACATCAACCTCGGCGATGTACTTATCTGTGGTTTTCTGAACCTCATCTTGAGATCGACGCTCGTCATCCTCCGAGATTGCTTTATCTTTCAGTAAGTTTTTAAGTTCAGTATTAGAATCGCGCCTAATATTACGAATAGCCACCTTTGCTGCTTCCGCTTCTTTTCGAACCACTTTGACTAAATCTTTTCTTCGCTCCTCAGTCAAAGCAGGCATCGGAACACGAATTTGCTCTCCAAGTGAAGCGGGGTTTAAACCGAGATCAGATTCTCGAATAACCTTTTCCACAACAGCTGTCATCGTTTTTTCCCAGGGAACTACTGATACTGTCTCTTATACACATCTCCGA
>CAJXPC010000231.1 GCA_913057845.1 uncultured Pseudomonadota bacterium | reverse complement strand
GGGCTCGGAGATGTGTATAAGAGACAGACTCGAGTCATCTCGAATCACTGGGAGCCGAAATGGTAAGCCGCGATAAATTTGAGGCTCTGCTATCCAAATTCATACAGCCAACTGAGGGAATCATTGATCGATCAACGCACATTTGGGACAATTAACCATGAGTGACTTTAGAGATCTTCCCACCAATCAATTACAGTTTTATACAACTGCACCCTACGCATGCAGCTATCTTTCTGATCAGCTTGCAAGATCGCAAGTTGCAACACCAAGTCACAAGATAGACGCGGCTGTCTACTCGGACCTAGTAGGTATTGGGTTTAGGCGAAGTGGGGCGTTTACCTATCGTCCAGCTTGCGATTCATGCTCCGCATGCACTCCTGTAAGAATTGACACCAAGAGATTCATGCCATCCAGATCTCAAAAAAGAGCAGTGGGTCGACACGCCAATCTGGTAGCCACGATGACAGACCTAAAGAACTCTGCTGAACACTATGATCTCTATCTTAAATATCAAAGTGCCCGACACAACGGGGGGGGTATGGATCAAGACAGCAAGGAACAGTACCGACACTTCCTGCTTCAAAGCAATGTGGACACCAAGCTTATTGAGTTTCGTGATGCGAACAAAGTAGTTGCTGTTAGCATTATTGATCAACTAGAAGATGGGCTATCAGCTGTTTATACATTCTTTGATACAGAGGAAAAATCAGCCAGCTATGGCACCTACAGTATTTGTTGGCAGCTGGATCTATGTAAAAAATTAGGCCTTCGATACCTGTACCTCGGATACTGGATCGAGAATAGTAAAAAAATGTCCTATAAAAAAAGTTTTCGCCCCCTTGAGGTATTAGTAAAAGACCGCTGGATCCCACTCGAATCTTTATGATGCTCTGAATAAATGCCCTCGATACTTTATGAAATCACGAAAAAAGCCCTCTTTCGACTCGACCCTGAAAATGCGCATGAGCTTGCTCTCTGGGGACTCAAAAAGGCAGATAAGTTAGGGTTATCTTTCCATAAATACAAATGTGTCAAGGACCCGACCAGCGTAATGGGTTTGCATTTCAGAAACAAAGTAGGCCTTGCGGCAGGTTTAGATAAAAATGGTGATTTTATAAACTGTTTGCAAAACCTAGGATTTGGATTTATCGAACTTGGTACCGTCACACCAAGGCCACAAGCAGGAAATCCAAAACCACGACTTTTTAGAGTTCCAGAATCTGAGGCGTTAGTAAACCGACTTGGCTTCAATAACAAAGGTGTTGATCACCTGATTAGTAAAGTAAAAAGCTCAAAAAGAAATTCAGTCATAGGAATAAATATTGGGAAAAATAAAGACACACCAATAGAAGATGCCCATCAAGATTATGAGCACTGCTTGCGGAAGGCGTACCCACTAGCTGACTACATAGCAATCAACATCTCTTCGCCAAATACCGAAAATCTACGAAACCTTCAACAAAGAGACAATTTGCACAGGCTGCTCAGGCATATCAGCGAGACGCGCGCGATACTTCAAAATGTCCATAGTAAATTTAAACCTATAGCCGTGAAGATTGCTCCAGATCTCGACAACTATCAAATTGAAAGTATCGTTGACGCTGTAAAAACCTATCAACTAGACGGCATCATCGCGACAAATACAACGGTCCAGAGACCAGATATGCAGCTTAAAAACCTCTCCGAAAATGGTGGTTTAAGTGGTGGCTTATTAACTCAAATATCAACACGAATTATCGAAAAGCTAGCGAACTTAACCCAAGGCTCCATTCCCATAATTGGGGTCGGTGGCATTGTTACACCACAAGATGCTCTGGATAAAATAAACGCCGGAGCCTCACTCGTCCAAATTTACTCTGGCTTAATTTACAGCGGACCTAAGCTCATCAAGGATTCCGCTCAAGTGATATCCCGCGCAGAACATCGCAGCGCGTAATATAAAAACATGAACACTACGCTTACGCCCTCGAAGAAACTCGTAGACAAAATTTATCAAATATTACCGCAAACCCAATGCCAAAGTTGCGGATACAAAGACTGTCATGCCTACGCGCAAGCAATTTCAGAATCAAAAGAAAACATTAATCGCTGTGCTCCAGGCGGAGAACAGGTCATCCAAGACCTTGCCCGAATAACGACATATCCAGTAGTTCCTCTGGACACTAACATTCAACCCTCAAACCTAGAGGCAACCGCATTAATTGATGAGCAATTTTGTATTGGATGCACGCTATGCATAGATGCCTGCCCTATAGACTCCATTGTGGGTGCCGCCAAGCGAGTGCACTCGATTCTTAACTCCCTGTGTTCTGGTTGTGGGCTTTGCTTACCCCCCTGCCCGACTAACTGCATCGAGATCGTGCCACTAAATCTAGCGATTGCTACAAACAAGCCATCGAGTCTTGAACTTATAAACTTAAGTCAAAAAAAACGTTCCTCATTATGGCAAGAAAGATACGAAAGTAAGCAATTGAGAACAGAGAAAGCGTCAGCGGAACTAAAACTGAAAAAAACTGAAGAAGACGCTGATCTAACCCTGATTAAAAATAAGGCAATAAGGGTTACAACGGCCATGGAAATAGCCCGTACACGACTGGCTCAAGTCTCTAACTCTTAAAAATTAATCAGTCGAGAGCAACGCAAACGTGAATAAAATAAAACGAGTAGAAATTTTTACTCGATTAGCTAAAAAAAATCCAAATCCCACCACGGAGTTGATATACAAAAGTAACTTTGAACTTTTAATTGCCGTAATGTTATCCGCTCAAGCAACGGATACCAGTGTGAATAAAGTCACGACACGACTTTTCAAAATAGCAAACAATCCAAAATCAATGTCGAGCCTCGGCATTTCAGGGATTACCGAAGAGATTAAAAGTATCGGCCTATACCGAACAAAAGCAAAAAATGTTGCTACAACATGTCAGCTATTAGTCAACGAACATAATGGCCAAGTACCGAGAGATCGAAACGCACTCGAATCTCTCCCGGGAGTTGGCCGAAAGACTGCCAACGTAGTACTGAACACCGCATTTGGGGAGCCCACAATTGCGGTGGATACACATATTTTTAGAGTTTCTAATAGAACGAAACTTGCTAAGGGGAAAAATGTCAACGAAGTAGAGCAGGGTCTAATGAGAAAAACCCCTAAAGAGTTCTTAAGAAATGCTCATCACTGGATATTGTTACATGGTCGATACGTCTGTAAGGCAAGAACACCTGATTGCGAGCAATGCATCATAGTCGACTTATGCGAATTTAAGTACAAATCAAAGCGATAAAAAAAGCCCCAAAGATTGTCTGCAACCCATTATTATTGCTATAACAAGAGAACCTGTCTCTTATACACATCTCCGAGCCCACGAGACCTCTCT
>CAJXPC010000230.1 GCA_913057845.1 uncultured Pseudomonadota bacterium | reverse complement strand
GTCGGCAGCGTCAGATGTGTATAAGAGACAGAAATGATCCTGACCCAGAGTGTGACTTAGATTATGTCCCTAATGAAGCCAGAAAAATGATCATCCGTTCCGCCATTTCTAATTCCTTTGGTTTCGGGGGCACAAACGGCAGCCTCGTATTCTCGTCGATTGACTGAGTCAGTGAACTCAGTCCAATTTGCTGGCCGGCAAACACCGAACGAAAGGTATAAATACTTTGACTAAAGAAGCCGATACGTTTGAACGCAGCTGCGATCACTGGAGTGAAGCCGGCAGGCCGGAGATGGAGGATTTTTATGCCCTAGCCTCGGTCGACTACCAGCATTTGGCTGAAGCAATCGATTGGAAAACCTGGCTTGAAACCAGACAAGAAGCAGTTGGCTCGCGTTGTTTGCGGCTTCTGGACGTTGCATGCGGATCCGGTAAGTTTCCAGCGGCACTTGTATCTCACGCGAACGTCGCCAACGCCGCGATTAAGCCTGTTGATTACGCGCTTCTCGATCCATCGAGTTTTTCAATCTCTGAAGCACGGCAGGCGTTGACTTCGCCTTTCAGAGCGGGTGCCGAATACGAAATGACATTACAGGACCTCGAGTGTCATCCTGGCTCTTTCGACATCGTCTGGGCGACACATGCATTATATGCAATCCCCCATAACGAACTGGAAACAGCTCTCAAGCGCATGGTGGATGCAATGGGGCGCGATGGGAAGACGGACAATGGCGGCGCTGGTTTCATAGCCCATGCAAGCGCGCAGTCGCACTACTTACAGTTCTTTCAGCACTATCTCTCTGGCTTCAAAGGAGGTGTGGGTGCGCCATACTCTAGTTCAGAACAGATCATCACGATGCTTACCCAAATGGGTTTGGCTCTCGAAATTAAAGAAATTAGCTATACCAACGGGGCGCCCGAAGCCAAGGAGCGGCAGGTCGAAAGATACTTACAGCGTTGCTTATTCGATGACACAGTAAGCCTCAAAGAGATGCTCAGTAATCCGGTTACCGGTCCATATTTGGAGACGTGCCGCAAGAACGGCATGTGGCAGTTCGCACAGCACGTTACCATGATCTTTGTGAACGCCGCGACTGCTTCAGAAGAAAAATAATCAAAAGCCAAAAGGATCTTTTATCATTAATCAAACTATGACTATTGTTTCGGCCTGGACACGTCAGGTCCAAAGTGCTGAACAACCGAGTAATGCTGATTTACGTGATCAATCTTGCCACTATTCATGATAAAAATGCAGGATTTACAGAAGCATTCGCGTGGAACGACCGTGATTATAATGGCAAGATATGACAGTCATCTGTCCTAGCAACAGATGACTGGGGTAACGTGGCGAATTTAAAAAAAATATTTATCAGACTAGCCCTCGGCGCCGGCGTCCTTATTGGACTCTTCGTGGGTTGGATACTATTTGTTGGTTTAAGCTCTGTCGAGCTTGAAGAACCCACAACGCTGACCATTGAGCGGGGTGCGACATTAGGCGTTGCGGCAACCACGTTGGCAGATAACTCGATCATTCATGATGCACAATCCTTCCAGCTCTTAGCCCGATTTTTTGGTATGGGTTCAGACATCAAGGCAGGAAAATACGAATTTAAAGACGGTGTGACGGGATTTCAAGTCCTGCAAAAAATTTATCGCGGCTACTTTGCAAAAAACCGTTTGCGAATCCAAGAGGGTTGGACCTTCACCGATCTACGAAAAGCGTTGGATGACCACGATGCGATTCTTCACAGCAGCGCGGGTTGGAGCCAAAATAAAATACTCGACTACTTGAACATTTCTTATGAACATCCTGAGGGATTGTTTTTTCCGGATACATACATTTTCTCTGGAGGAACGAGTGACCTTGAGATGTTGAAAATTGCTCATGAGAAAATGAACCAAGTACTCGAGCAAGAGTGGCGCAAACGCAATATTAAAGTACGTTTTAAAGATCCCTACAACGCACTTATTCTCGCATCAATCATTGAAAAAGAAACGTCACTCGTAATAGAAAAACCAATAATTTCTGGTGTATTTATGAATCGATTAAAGACGGGAATGCGTTTACAGGCAGATCCAACTGTGATTTATGGTCTTGGGGATAACTTCGATGGTGACATACGCTATAAAGACCTCAAAACCGATAATCCCTACAACACCTACACCAGAAACGGCTTACCCCCATCACCGATTGCGCTGCCTAGTCGGAGCTCTATTCACGCTGCGCTGAACCCTGCGGAAACCAGTTCACTGTATTTTGTCGCAAAAGGGAACGGTAGACACCAGTTCTCTGATAACCTTAGAGACCACAATAGAGCCGTGAGAAAATACCAACGCTAACAACGAGAGTACACGTGACTAAAGGCCTTTTCATTACATTTGAAGGTGTAGATGGGGCAGGGAAAAGCACCCAGCTGGACTACGCCGTTAATTACCTTCGGGATCGTAAGACAGACCTTGTTCAAACTCGTGAACCAGGCGGAACACCGCTTAGCGAACAGCTACGAGACATGATCTTAGGCGCTACAACACCTCTAGATTCGGACACTGAAGTGCTTCTGATGTTTGCTGCGAGAAAAGAACACATCGCGCGTGTCATCAAACCGGCTTTAGACTCTGGAGCCCTAGTCATTTGTGATCGCTTTACTGACGCCACATTCGCCTACCAAGGCGGCGGCTCTGGTGTTGATCCATCACGCATCGAAATATTGGAGCACTGGGTTCAAGGAACACTTCAACCCGATCTAACACTATTCTTTGATCTGCCGATTGAAATAGCGCAACTGCGTATGAGTCATCGCGCCAAAGATCGTTTTGAATCCGAAGCCATAGATTTCCATGAACGTGTTCGCCAAGCCTACTTAGATCGGGCAAAGAAAGATCCTGCGCGCGTAAAAGTCATTGACTCTTCAAAATCAAAAAATCAGATTCGCCTACTCGTTCAAAACGAGCTGGATCAAATATGCAGTTAGCTCAGTATTCTTGGCTTGATGAGCCTAAGAGCAAACTTGGAACAAATTTACCGCCAGCATTGCTGATGTACGGAGTAGGGGGGGTAGGGAAGCGAACCTTGGCTCTTCACCTCGCTCAATCCACCCTTTGTGAAAAGGCGTCTTTCTTGAAAGAACCCTGTGGAATATGTGGATCATGCCACCTTTTTCAAGCTGAAACTCATCCTGATTTTAAGATGCTCAGTAACGATGAAGCCGACACAAGTGCTGATGAGGACAGTGCCTCCAGTACAAAGAAAGTAAAACAGGTTATCGGTGTGAAAACCGTCCGAGAATTGGGAGGCTTCTGTTACACCAAGCCTCATCGTGGCCATGCAAAAGTCATTATTCTGTCTCTTATACACATCTCCGAGCCCACGAGACCTCT
>CAJXPC010000229.1 GCA_913057845.1 uncultured Pseudomonadota bacterium | reverse complement strand
CCACCATGATGCGCAGCACCCCCATACGTATCCACAATAATCTTCCGCCCCGTTAAGCCACAGTCACCTTGTGGACCACCCACGACAAAGCGTCCGGTTGGGTTCACCAGATAATTGATTTCTCCCTTAATTAAATCATTGGGTATGACTGGTTTAATGATCTCCTCAATCACAGCCTCTCTAATTTGGGCTAACTCCATCTCGGGCGCGTGCTGGGTCGACAATACAACGGTATCAATGGCCTGAGGTTTGCCATCAACATATCTCAGGGTTACTTGAGATTTCGCATCTGGTCTCAACCAGGGTAAACGCCCGTCCCTCCGCAGCTCAGACTGCCGCTCAACCAACCGATGGGATAGATGAATCGCTAACGGCATATACACGTCCGTTTCATCACAGGCGTAACCAAACATCAAACCCTGATCACCCGCGCCTTGATTCAACGGGTCATCATGTGCCGCATCAACCCCCTGCTTAATATCTGGACTCTGTTTGTCATAGGCAACCAGAACAGAACACCCTCTATAATCAATACCGTAATCCGTATTGTCGTAACCAATACGCTTTAAAGTATCCCTAGCGACTTGCTGAAAATCAACATTGGCTGAAGTCGTAATCTCACCAGCCATAACCACAAGCCCAGTGTTGACTAGCGTTTCAGCAGCAACCCTTGCGACAGGATCTTGCGCTAAAATAGCATCTAAGACCGCATCCGAGATTTGGTCAGCTACTTTATCGGGATGGCCCTCGGAAACGGATTCAGATGTAAACAAGTATTCACGCATAGATAATTTGCCTTAAAGCTTCTGTGTTGAAGGATGCGAAGAATACCAAACATGCCCTAAAACTCCAAATGGTACAGTCATGATAACCATGATTTTCAGATGTTTCGGGAAGTTACCACTGCATCTCCTGCATCGGCTTGGCTGGCTTTTAGGTCACTTCATGTTCATGACCTCCCCCGTTTATGCACGGCGAATACGCGAGAACATTTTCAAAAGTGATATTGTCAGCAATAAATATGAGCTAAAAAAACTTATTAAAAACAATGTCATAGAGAGCGGGAAAGCGCTTGCCGAATTGCCGCGAATTTGGTTTCCGCCTAATCAATGCTCTGCCGTCCTTATGAAGCAAGTACACGGCTGGGACCTTGTCGAAGCGGGCTTGGAGCGCGGCCAAGGATTAATCCTCCTCACCCCGCACATTGGATGCTTTGAGATCATCCCGCACTATTTAGCCACGAGATTTCCCTTCACAGCGCTCTACCGACCTCCCAAATTAAGCTTTTTGGAGCCTCTAATGAAGCGCGGGAGGAAACGAGAACA
This sequence comes from uncultured Pseudomonadota bacterium, assembly GCA_913057845.1. Classification (GTDB taxonomy): domain Bacteria; phylum Pseudomonadota; class Gammaproteobacteria; order Burkholderiales; family Eutrophovitaceae; genus Eutrophovita. The sequence continues at coordinate 2,068 of CAJXPC010000229.1, read as the reverse complement.
TATTCAATTGGCAACCACTGACGTTTCTGGCGTAAGGGTCCTACTTAAAGCCCTCAAAAGAGGGGAGGCTATTGGCGTCCTTCCCGATCAGGTGCCCGGCTCGGGCGATGGAGAATGGGCTGAATTCTTTCAAAGACCCGCGTACACTATGACCATATGGTCGCGTTTAGCTGAGAAAAGTGGCGCTACCGTTTTATTGATGGCCACAAAAAGACTGCCTAGGGGTGCCGGGTTCGAGCTCTTCTTCCGAGCAATACCTCCCCAACTAGAAGGAGAAAACCGCTCGAGACAACTGAACCGAGGCTTAGAAATTTTGATTAAAGAAAATCCCAGCCAATTTCTTTGGTCCTATAACCGCTATAAAAATCCATCTAACGAAAATAAGCAACAGACCGTGACTACGCCTTGATTAGACTCAATTTCATACTGTTCGGCCTCTCAGTTAATGACTAGAATTGCATTGGCCTTTCTCTGGGCGCTACACTTTTTGCCCCGACACCTATTGAGTTTATTTGGCCAACTCATAGGTCTTTTATTTTTCTTGCTGTCAAGTGAACGCAGGCGCGTTGTTAAAACAAATCTTAAGCTTTGTTTCCCAACCCTAGCCTCTCAACAAATAAGAACCTTAACGATAAGTCACTTTATGGCACTCGGTCGCGCAATCGCGGATTGTTCGATTGCTTGGTGGTCCAGCAGCGCTGCAATCAAAAAACTGGCACGAATCCGTGGCAAGGAAATACTCGATCAAGCTCTCACTGAAGGCCCCGTCATAGTCCTTGCCCCTCACTTTGTCGGGCTCGAAATCCTTGGCATAAGACTCTCTCTGGAAGAGAACGCGCAATCGATGTACAGCAATCAAAAGGATCCTGTACTGAATCAATTTTTAATTTCCAGGCGCACTCGATTTAGAGATATTCGACTCATCTCCAGGCAGGATGGAATCAAAAGCGTAGTTCGAGCGCTCAAGGCAAGGCTGCCTCTATTTTTTCTTCCAGATATGGACCTCGGTGCTAAAGACGCGGTGTTTGTCCCTTTCTTCGGCGTTAACGCAGCCACTGTAGACGCAGTGCCGCGGTTAGCGATGTTAACTGATGCAAAAATTGTTCCCGTAACCGTACGTCAATTTGGTCCGAATAAACCCTATGAGATCGAATTTTTTCCTGCCTGGGAGAACTACCCTTCTGGCGACTTATTAGCTGATACCAAATTCATGAATGAGTTTATTGAAAGCCAAGTTAAAAAAATGCCTGAGCAGTATTATTGGGTACACAAACGTTTTAAGACACGACCCTCTAATGAGGCAACACTATACGATTAGATCGTCACGAAATATGAATCGGCCAGGATTCGACTTATGAATAAGCTAAATGCTCTACCTGCTATTTCTCCGATGCAAGAACGCGATCAAGACGAAATCCGTCAGCTTGCTCGAGAGACTTGGTACTTACATTACCCGGGCATTATCACGGTTAAGCAAATTGACTATATGCTCGAGCAAAGATATGCCCCAAAAGAAATTCAACGACTTATCGCGTCGCCAAACTGCAATTGGCTTAAAATTGAACTTGAACAGGCGATCCAAGGCTTTGGTCATTTTGACGAAGATACCTCAACCCGCTCAATCAAAATTGACAAGCTCTACGTTCATCCTAGGGCGCAGGGACTAGGATGCGGAACTTCGTTAATCAGATACGCTGAAACGCACTATGGAAGATTAGGCTTTAAGAAAATATCTCTGCAAGTGAATAAAGGCAACCTAGCATCAATAGCGTTTTACCTTAAATTGGGGTATCACAAAGAAAAGTCGGTTGTTTTTGATATTGGTCAAGGTTTGGTAATGGATGACTTTATAATGTCTAAAACACTCTACTAGCCCAAATAATGAAGCTTAAATTCACCAAAATGCACGGAGCAGGTAATGACTTCGTTGTGGTTGATGCAACAAAGCATGCATTTAATCTCTCGAGCCTACAAATTAATCAACTGGCAAACCGTCGGTTTGGCATTGGATTCGACCAACTACTCGCAGTTGGTACCTGTCTCTTATACACATCTGACGCTGCCGACG
>CAJXPC010000228.1 GCA_913057845.1 uncultured Pseudomonadota bacterium | reverse complement strand
TACACCTCTCTATTCGTCGGCAGCGTCAGATGTGTATAAGAGACAGGTTTTATCCTGAACCAAAGGTTCAAGGCGGTCACCTTCCGAATGCCGCAGGTACATCCACCTGGGACGTGCGCAAAGGCATTGCATGAGTCGGCAACCTAAGCAATTTTATTGGTTCAGAAAATTAATCGAGCAGCTCTTCCTCAGCAAACGTAACTTTAAAATAGCTTTTCTTGGTCATTTAAAACGGTGTCAATTTGTTTGCTCATCGTAGCGATTTTACCTCTTAACTCATCCAGATTGATACCGCGGGTTTGCAGGGTGAGCAATTGGTGGGAAATATTGAGAGCCGCCATGATCACGATTCTATCGGAGCCGACAATTTTTCCACCCTCTCGAATGTCTTTAATTTGATCATCGAGTAACGCGACTGCGTTGAGTAACGCTTCCTTTTCATCTTCGTTGCAGGTTAACCGAATGGGCTTACCAAGAATTTCCACTTCTAACATGGTCGGAGTGGTCACGCAGGGCTCGTTTCTTTTTTGCGTTCTATGAGGGTTTCTAATTTGTTGGCTGCAAGATCTATCCTTTTTTGCAGTTCCTGTTTGTTATTTTCAGCCAAAACGATTTTTTGTCGCAGGGCAAAGTTCTCACCTCTGAGGTTGTGAGTGAGCCGGATTAATTCATCCAATTTTTGTTCAAGAGATTTAAGTTGAGCGTACATTAATAAACTATAAGGGCCGCTGTTAAAAAGTCAACTGACCAAAAATTTACGACCGTATTTTTGTATACCGTGTACACTCCCTATCAGTGGTGCCTGTGCGCTCTTTCTAGGGCAAACGGGATAATCGGGAAACAGGTGAATCTTAAATATGAGTGATCCCTGTGCTGCCCCCGCAACGGTAAACAAGCGCGAACTTTACACCAGTAGCCCATAAACTACTGAGCCACCTAGAATGCGAGTACTCACTATCGCTTTTTGGGAAAGGTGTGAAGGTATTACTTGTGAGCCCGGAGACCGGCCACTGAATGTGTGGTGGTGCCGACTTGTCGGCACTTTGTTTAACTTTGCACGGCGGGTGCAAAATAAATCAACGAGGTCTTTAATGAACTATTCTTTACAGGCAAGGTTTTCCTTCGCCATTCCCTTGGTGGCTTGCGTCCTAGTGACAAGTCCAATATACGCGCAACAACAAATAAACATTGACCCTGTTTTGGTTACCCTGGATCGATTTGAGGAGAAGTCTTCACGGGCATCCTTGGGCATGGAAATTATCACATCTAACCAGATTGAGGCGGCCGGCCACCAAAGTTTGCCGGAGTTTCTGTCGTCCCACAGTGGTCTTTCCCTAGTAAACAATTTTTTTGGTAACGGTACCCAGTCGGCAGCCATCGACATACGGGGCTATGGTGCGGTGGGAGACGAGAACACCCTTGTGTTGCTCAACGGGGTGAGGATTAAGAACAATGATCTCAGTTCTGTTAACTGGTCGTCAATACCGCTCGACAGTATTGACCGTATCGAGATTGTAAAAGGGTCTGGCGGCGTTCTTTATGGCGCCGGCGCAACGGCAGGTTACATAAATGTCATTACGAAGCGCCAAAAGCCCAATGAACGAACTGCGCAGGTGCGCACTACAGTGGGTTCATTCGGGACCCGCTCAATGGATATGTCAGGTACGACCTCAGGCGAAAACGCGGGGCTTTGGGTCTTTGGCCAACGTTATAATTCCGATAATTATCGAGAAAATAATGAGGAGAGGCGTTCAGTCGCTAAATTAGATTATCAGTGGTTTGGAGATTTAAATACACTCACATTTTCCGCTGGCGCCGATAGATTAGATTTAAGAACGCCGGGTGATTTACTTATTAATCCAGATGGTGGAACACCTATTAGTTCTATTGATCGGCAATCGTCAGACTCTAAGAATGACTTTACTACACTCGATGGAAATAACGCGACGCTCTCATTGATGCAAGACATGGGGCGATGGACCATGATTGAGGAACTCTCGTTTCGGGATAGTGATTCTAGTTTATTCGCCCAGGGCTCTCAGCAATTCTCAAACATCGAAACGGAAGTATGGCAATTTTCTCCCCGTGCCAAATATAACGCCTCGGACGTCTTAATGGGTAGTGAATTTATTTTCGGATTAGATTATTTTAAGTGGGATCGAACCCATACGCGCGCAACGACTGAATTTACCCAACCATTTGGAGTGGCTGATTTAGATCAGACGAATATTGGGGTCTATGGTCGAGGCACTTTCGGCGTTACGGAACAGCTAACCGCGGTTTTGGGTTTTCGACACGAACAACAGGATGGCGAAGCTAATGACGCTGTGAATGCGGCTGCCCCAACTCCTTTTAGCACCCCTAATAATGCCGCTGCGCCAACATCTCAGACTTTGAAAAACAATGCCTACGATCTTGGGGCTACGTACTCCATGGAGAGTGGAGTTGATATTAAGGTCAGTACAAGCCGAGCCTTCCGTGTTGCTAATTCAGACGAAGTCTTTGTGGATGCCTTTAATGGCGTAACCTTTGAGAATGACAGAACGTTCGTTTTTCTGGAGCCACAGGTTAGCTATACACACGAAATTGGCGTGAGCCTAGCGGGCAACCAAACCTTTGTGAGTGCAAGTGTATTTCAAACGGACACTCGAAATGAGATCAGATTAGATCCGGTCGCCTTTGTAAATACAAATTACTCCGTCACGCAAAGACGTGGGATCGAGCTTCAAACGACTTGGCGAGATGAACGTTGGTTGGTTAAGGGTAATTTTTCCTATATCCAGCCTAAATTTTTAAATGGCGAGCGCGGTGGCGTTTCGCTTGCCAATAAGGATATTCCGTTGGTGCCACGAAATAAGATTGGACTATCAGCGGATTTAGGCCTCGCTAAAAACTATATGGTAGGCGCGAAACTGAATTACACGAGCGACCAATTCATGACCAATGATGAAATTAATTCCTTTGGACGAAAAATACCGAGTTATTCTGTTCTTGATCTCAACATTAGAAAAAATGTAGGTCCTTGGACGCTCGCACTTAACGTGAATAATGCCTTAGACAAAGAGTATTTTACATTTGCTGTGAATAGCACTACAGCTGGTAACGATGCATTTAATTTTTACCCGTTGCCAGAGCGATCCGTGTTCCTTACCGCAAGCTATGCGTTTGGCCAATGAGCCCGGGATCTTAATGTACGGTTAACCCTCAAGCAGGCCCCAACAATGCTGGTCGTTTTTGTCGGGGTCTGTTAAATTGCGATCGATGGAAACAGAAAAGAGCTCACAGCTTTATTTTCGTTTGTTGGGATACCTCAAGCCTTACTCACTGGTATTCTCAATATCGATTTTTGGAATGATCCTCGCTGCGGCCACAGAAGTCGCGCTCCCGGTCGTGATTAAGCCGTTCTTAGATGGC
>CAJXPC010000227.1 GCA_913057845.1 uncultured Pseudomonadota bacterium | reverse complement strand
ATAAGAGACAGACATGGGAGCGATTACAAATAAAAATTTGTTGGCTCCATTAGGGATAATGATTTCTTTTGTTAATAGCTTCAAAACATCAGCAAAGGGTTGTAGCAAACCCATTGGACCAACCCGATTGGGGCCCAAACGCAGTTGCATATACCCAATCACCTTTCTCTCAGCGAGAGTAAGGTAAGCGACACAGAGAGTCACCGGAATCAGAATCGCCAAAACTTTAATCAAAGTCCAACTGAAGTAAGCAAAGTCTTCGCCGATATATGTACTTAAAAAATCAACGATCATGCAACCGCTCCCACAGATTGGAGCTTAGAGACTTGAACAGAACCACCAATACCACCAAGCACCTTTGAGGCATCACTGGTCATGGGTATTCGAATGACGGCGCGCGCGAGGTGTGGATCAATTCGAGCAGGCAAATCAAAAATTTGACCTCCTTGCTCAACCCTAACCATGTCTTCATTCACAACATCAAGCTCTTGTGCAAGCTCTGAGTCCAGCCACGCGTAGTTGGTCAACGCGTCCTTTGTTAACTGTAATGCCTGCGCGCGACGAACAATCGAGTCGACGCTATACATTGGCACATCCGACACTCTTTCAATCAACAGCAGCTCTGCAGATACCGTAGGCAGTTCATTTGACATATTCGACTGTGATTGCAGTCGGCGGGGCAAACCATCAAAGCTGTCTTTCAATACGCTGCGAACGGCCTCTATGGATTCATACTCAAAATTAGAAAATTCAAATAACTTACCTAGCGCGGCGAGCAACCTCCACCCGGGACGACTAAGGCCCTTTGCAGGGGCAACCGGGCCAAATGATTGCGCCACACCCTCCATGTTGATAAATGTGCCCGCGGTTTCAGAAAATGGACTAATCGGCAACAACACCGTCGCATACTCAGCGACCTCATCTTTGAATACACTCATGGCCACGACCAGCTGAGCAGACTTCATAGCCTCAATAGCCGCACCCGGCATACATGAATCGTCCCCCATCTCAGCATGCAATAAAAAGTAAGCATCCAATGGTGTATCAACCATTTGAATCGCATTAAGTCCGCTCGGGCCGGGCAGCACATTCGTAGATTCCGCACCCAATGAATTAGGTCCATCCGAGAGCAAACCTACTTTCGCACCCACTAACTCTCCCAGCAGATGACTGATTTGCTCTATTTTTGATCTATCTGGATGATGTCGCGCAACAGATCCCACCAAGATCAGCTTCTGTTGTCCAGAAACCAGCATCTGCGCGATTTCTTTAGCATCGGCTTCAACCGAAATAGCATCTAACGCATCTGCAACAGGTCGGCCAAGCGCAAGACACACAGCCTTAACGACTTGAAGCAACAATCCCGTCACACAGCTAGGCGCGACAAGGTAATCCTTAGCCGTGGGAACCAAGGAATCACTATTTACCGGATTGATAAATGCGAGTAGCGCCTGATTTATTTTTGTAGCCTGTCGAATTCTGTGCGCCAGAAGTGGTTGTTCTTTACGTATGTTCGAACCAATCACTAGAATACGGTCCAAATTCTCAACATCGGCAATACTCATGCCCAACCACGGCGCCTTAGCGGATAATTCGCAGTCTGCTTGTCTCAATCGATAATCGATGTTTTCTGAGCCTAGAGCCCGGATCAATTTTTGAAACAAATAGAATTCTTCAGTCGTCGCCTGAGGGGTGGCTAGCGCGCCAATACGTTCTGGTTTAATAGTCGGAGACGCTAATTTGGTTTTAATGTAATCTAGTGCTGTAGCCCAATCAACTTCCTCCCAACGACTATCAACTTTTATCATCGGAGAAAGTAAACGATCCGTCGCATTCAATCCTTCGTAGGCGAATCGATCACGATCCGAAAGCCAGCACTCATTGATCTCTGTGTTTTCATGAGGGACCACACGAATAACCGTATCCCCTTTAATTTGGGCGGTTAAATTAGATCCAAGTGCATCATGCGGGCTAATCGTTTTTCGACGAGCCAGCTCCCATGTTCGCGCAGCATACCTAAACGGCTTGGATGTCAACGCCCCAACCGGACAAACATCAATCATATTTCCAGACAATTCAGAATCTACTGTCGAGCCAACAAAGGCCATAATTTCTGAATGCTCGCCTCGACCCACCATTCCCAATTCCATAACCCCAGCAATTTCCTGGCCAAACCTGACACAGCGTGTGCAGTGAATGCACCGAGACATCTCCGCGGCTGAAACTAACGGACCAAGTTCTTTCGTGCTTACGATGCGCTTCGATTCTTTAAAACGCGACCCTGATCCTCCGTAACCGACTGCCAAATCTTGTAATTGACACTCGCCACCTTGATCACATATTGGACAATCAAGTGGATGATTGATAAGTAGAAACTCCATGACCCCTTTTTGAGCAGTTTTTGCTTGCTCAGATGAGGTATGAACTTTCATATCTTGTGCCGCTGGCGTCGCACAGGCAGGTAGAGGCTTTGGGGCTTTTTCAACCTCAACTAAACACATACGACAGTTCGCCGCAATAGATAATTTCTTGTGGTAACAAAAATGTGGGACGTGAATGCCAAGCTTATTCGCAGCATCCATAACCGTGCTACCGTTATCCACTTCTACGGTTTTGCCATTTATCTCAAGGGTGATCATATTGATTCAACCTGACTTTTTTTGTGTTTGATCAGGTACTCAAACTCAGGGCGAAAATGCTGTATGAAGCTCTTAACTGGAAGAGCAGCCGCATCGCCAAGCGCACAAATTGTTCTACCTCCAATATTATCCGATAGTGACAGCAGCTGTTCGATATCGCCCTCTTCCCCTAATCCCTTTTGAATACGCTTTACCAATCGGTACAACCATCCTGTACCCTCCCGGCATGGCGTACACTGACCGCAGGATTCCTCATGATAAAAATACGAGAGCCGCAACAAACACCTCACCATGCATCGTGTCTCATCCATAACAATGACCGCCCCAGAGCCGAGCATAGAACCAACTTTAGCGATCGAGTCATAATCCATATCAGTCACCATCATGACGTCAGCAGGCAAGACAGGCATTGACGACCCACCAGGAATAACTGCTTTTAGGCGATTACCATCACGCACTCCGCCCGCCATCCGCAACAACTCAGCAAATGGAGTGCCGAGACGAATCTCATAGTTACCTGGCTTTCCAACATCTCCAGAAACAGAAAATATTTTCGTACCACCGTTGTTGGGTTTTCCCAACGCCAAAAATGCATCGGCCCCATCTAAAATTAACGATGGTATTGCAGCAAAAGTTTCCGTGTTGTTGATGGTGGTAGGGCAGCCATACAGCCCGTAGGACGCAGGAAATGGTGGCTTAAATCTTGGCTGACCTTTCTTTCCTTCTATAGACTCGAGTAATGCGGTCTCCTCGCCACATATATAAGCCTGTCTCTTATACACATCTCCGAGCCCACGAGACCTCTCTAC
>CAJXPC010000226.1 GCA_913057845.1 uncultured Pseudomonadota bacterium | reverse complement strand
CGAGATGTAGAGAGGTCTCGTGGGCTCGGAGATGTGTATAAGAGACAGCATTTTTTTTCGATTGCTTTTAAAAGTCCCTCTCCAACCCCGGCATGTTGAAAGCTTGAATGAACAGCCAAACATGCCAACTCGCCGATTTTCTCTTTTCCGAATGGATTCAGCGCAACGCAACCCACGACAAGACCATCATGCTCAACAATCGTGAACTTTTGGATTTCTGTTTCTAAACTTTCTCGAGGCCTTTTGATCAAAACCCCTTCATTTTCTAGTGGTTCTATTAGGCTCAGTATGCCGCCAATATCGTCGAGTGTCGCATTGTGAATTGTTTCTAGTGGATCTCGGCTAACCATTGTGCCTATGCCTTCATGGGTGAACAGCTCGAGCAATATTCCGCCATTAATTTTGCGGTCAATCACGTGCAGTCTTTCCACCCCGCCATCGGAGGCTTTAATTAAGCTCGCCCTTATACGATCTTGCAGGGGATCCTTCGTTTTATTTTTTGCCTGTAATTTGAGTGCCGATGTCGTGAGCTCTTGAAGAAGATTGCCTTTTTTGTCGCTCAATCCTGTTTGGTCGCTAAGGTAAATTAATTTGTTAGCACCGATGGCAACCGCAACTTCAGTAGCGACATCCTCATAAGTAAGATTGAAAATTTCTCCGGTAGCGGAGTACCCGAGCGGAGAAATTAGGATCAATTCACCGTCCTCTAGCCTCTTATTGATGGCCTCGCACCTCACATTTCTCACATCTCCAGAGTAGAGATGGTCCACCCCGTTGATGACGCCTTTAGGTTGTGCAATGACAAAGTTGCCCGAGGTCACTCGTATCGGACTTCCTGCGAGAGGAGTGTTTGGCAGGCCCATGGAGAGTAACGCCTCGATCTCTAATCTGAGTCGACCGTTGGCTTCTTTGACGCACGTTAAACTTTGCTCATCGGTCACCCTAATATGAGCGCTCGACATCACAGTCTTAAGCTTCTTGGCTTTCATTGCTCGTTCGATTTGAGGTCTAGCGCCATGAACCAGAACGACCTTAACCCCGACGCTTACTAACAAGTTAATGTCGTGCGTTAAATCAGTGAAGTTCCCTTCCTCGATAACGTCCCCATCGAAAGCGATGACAAATGTCTGGCCGCTAAAAGTTCGGATGTAGGGTGCGGCTGACCGAAACCACGTCACAAATTCCTTTGGGTTGCTCATCGTCAGGCCAACATATTATTTTGGGGTCATTCTAATGGCGCCATCAAGTCTGATCGTTTCACCATTAAGCATGACGTTACTAAAAATGCTCTGAACAAGATTTGCATACTCGTGTGGACGGCCAAGTCTCGATGGAAAAGGCACTTGTTGTCCAAGGGAGTCTTGAACATCTTTAGGCATGCCCATGAGCATTGCTGTTTCAAAAATTCCAGGTGCGATCGTCATGACTCGAATGCCGCTTCGCGATAGGTCTCTTGCGATAGGTAGTGTCATGCCGGCGATGCCAGCTTTTGATGCCGAATACGCCGCCTGGCCAATTTGCCCATCAAAAGCTGCGACCGAAGCCGTGTTAATGATGACGCCTCGTTCACCCTCTGAGTTAGGCTCTTGCTTTGACATCACATCGGCCGCGATCCTAAGCATATTGAACGAGCCAATTAAATTGATGTTAATGACTCGAGCAAATGTTTCAAGCTTATGGGGACCATTTTTACCTATAGTTTTTTCTCCTATAGCGATTCCTGCGCAGTTAATGAGTCCTTGTAATCCGCCGAAATCAGATTGTGCCAATGCAATAGTCGCTTGCGCGTGTTCTTCTTTTGTGACATCGCATTCTATAAAGCGCGCAGCAGTTCCGAGTTTTGCTGCTAAAGCTTTCCCAGCCTCGTTGTTCATGTCAGCAATAACCACACGACCGCCTTGGGCCACTAACATTTCAGCAGTCGCCGCTCCAAGTCCAGAGGCCCCGCCGGTAACAATAATCGTATTATTTTTAATGTCCATATCTTTGCTCTCTTTTTCATCATGATCTAAAACAAGTGCCAAAGTATAACTTTTCTGAGTTTATAAGTCCCCAAATAGTGCTTGCGAGATGGCTATAAGGCTGATGCCGGCGGTCTCGGCTCGAAGTGTTCTGGGCCCTAAACGTATATCTAAAAAATTGTTGGATTTGGCCATGATTAGCTCCTGGTCAGTGAACCCCCCTTCGGGGCCAATCGTAATGATAAGCTTCTCTTGATCGCGAGGAATGTTTTGTGGGGTGTTCGAGCCGCTGGGCGAAAGAACAATTTTGGTTTCTTTGGCATTTGTGCTTGATGAGCTTGCTAGATAATCACTCAGAGACAAAAAGGTTTTAATTGAGGGTATTTTCGTGCGACCACTCTGCTCGCATGCGGCAATAGCCACTTTGTGCCAATGCAATTTTTTCTTTTCCAACAGTTGAGTATCGATTTTGAGTGCGCTTCTCTCGGCTTTGAAAATGTTAATTTCATTGACACCCAGCTCTGTTGCTTTTTGAATCAGCCAATTCATCTTGTCGTTGGACATGACAGATTGAACCAAAGAGATTTTCAATTCTGATTCTAGATTAACGGCTGAGAAGTTAATAATTTCAGCCATGAGGCTGCCATTGGTGGCCATGACTAGTTTGGCCAAATATTCACCGCCGGTCCCATCAAATAGATAAAAGAGCGCCCCTTCTTTTAATCTCAGTGCTGATTTGGCGTGATTTGCTATGTCTTTAGGGAGTTCCACCAGGGTTTCGCCTTCCCTGATTTTTCTGCACAAATAAAATCTAGCGCCAGATTTGGGCTGTTTCGTATCGTGGTTTAAGCTCATGACAAGATTCAAGGGTAAAATGATTGTTTGATCGTACGCGAAATGAAGGCTTTGAGCGAAGAGGATATGGTCATTTGGTCTTGATTGTGTTCTGAAGTTCGTGGAAATGCCGTGATGAGTTAAGTTTGCCCTTAGGTTCCGTTTGTCATGTCAAAATTTAGCACTACTGTAGTTCTAGACCAGCTGACTGATCTAGCTAAATACATCTCAGAAAAAGAGATTATCCCTAATTTTAAAACATCTACTCACGTTCGCAAGAGTGATGGGAGTCCGGTAACCCCTGTGGATGCCGCAGTGCAGTCTATTCTTGAGGATAGATTACCCAAAATATTGAATGTGCCGGTTCTTGGCGAGGAAATGCCCGCGGACAAGCAATCTCAAATTTGGGGGCTGCGTGATTCTGGAATATGGTGTGTGGATCCGATAGATGGGACCACTAATTTCATCAATGGCATCCCCTACTTTGCGGTGTCGATTGCATATTTTTCAGGAGGAAAATCCATATTCGGATTGGTTTTTAATCCAATCAGTGGAGAAGTTTTTACTGCGGAAGAAGGCGGTGGTGCCTACCTAGGGGATCAAAATTTATCGAACAATGCGACTCGGCATGCCAGGCTAGAGCTGTCTCTTATACACATCTGACGCTGCCGACGAATAGAGAGGTGTAGAT
>CAJXPC010000225.1 GCA_913057845.1 uncultured Pseudomonadota bacterium | reverse complement strand
GTCGGCAGCGTCAGATGTGTATAAGAGACAGGTAAAGAAGGCAAAGCTCGAACGGAAATCGTTCAAGGCCTTGATTCCGTCACCTACGGCGACTCAGATGTAATTAACGGTGAATTTGTTTCTGTAGAGCAGAGACAAGCGGTTCAACAATATTTTTTGGAAATTCATGAAGGAAATTAAGAGATGACGTCAAATGTGGAGCAACAGGTAAAAGTTTTTCAGGATCGTTTCTCTCATGTTGTTGATGAGGTCTCGAAGGTTATCGTTGGTAATGGAGATGTGATTTCAAATGTCTTGACGTGTTTACTTGTTCGCGGACATGTGTTGCTCGAAGGTATCCCAGGAGTCGGGAAGACGAAGCTCGTACAAACGTTATCGGATGTGACTGATCTAGGCTTTTCCAGAATACAATTTACGCCCGATCTAATGCCTGGCGATATCATCGGTTCCAATGTTGTGCGAGAAACTGATGATGGTAAAAAGTCATTTGTATTTCAACATGGACCAGTATTTACCAACATACTCCTTGCAGACGAAATCAACAGGGCAACACCCAAAACACAATCCGCCCTTTTGGAGGCGATGCAAGAAAATAGTGTCTCTGCAGGTGGGTCTACACACAAACTTGATCAGCCGTTTTTTGTTCTAGCTACTCAAAATCCGATCGAGATGGAGGGCACGTACCCTTTGCCTGAGGCGCAAATGGATCGGTTTTTGTTCAAGTTAAGGTTAGATTTCCCCGAGGCGGCAGACTTATTAACCATCGTTGAACGTACAACGCAACAAGATGAATTAACGGTATCTCAGGTCCTTAGTAAGTCTGAGATCTTAGAAATGAGAGAAACAGCACGAGCGGTTCCTGTTGCTCAGCCGGTTATGCGGTATGCAATAGCTATTGCGCTGGCGACCCACCCTGAAAGCAGTGAAGGTCACGATTTAGCCAAGCAATATGTTCGATTTGGTTCTAGCCCTCGCGGTGTGCAATCATTAATCTTGGGCGCGAAGGTTAATGCGCTGCTTAACGATCGATTTTATGTGAGCGCCGATGATGTTAAGGCAGTCGTGTTGCCAGCGTTACGGCATCGTGTACTGATTAACTTTGAAGCTGAGGCGGAGAAAGTAGACTCTGACCAAATACTCGAGGAAATCGTACGTTTTGTTTCGTTACCTAAAACTTGAGTGCCAGTGCTTACACAATCGAAAACTAGTCTCTATTAAAGAATATTGTTGAAGATGTATGTCGACTCTTCTAAGTAAGGAATTTCTGCGCCGTTTAGACGGTATTTCACTGCTGCTTCGTCGGCCGGTGGCCGGGCATTTGCGCGGTCAGCATCGGTCGCGGCGAACTGGTTTAGGTATGATTTTTGCTGATTACAGACCTTATTCCGCAGGTGATGATATTCGGAACCTCGATTGGGCTACGTATATGCGGTTGGATCGACTGGTCCTTCGTATGTTTGAGGAAGAGGCTGATACTCCTATATATATACTTATTGATAACAGCTCATCAATGGGTGGTGAAGGATCAGGTAAGTTGCAGATGGCCAAAAAATTTGCTGCGGTTTTGGCTTACATTGGTCTTCTAAATCATGATCGTGTCAGTTTGATTTCATTTTCTGACGGTGTGGTGAAAGAGATGCCAGGGCGGCGCGGTAAAAATCAAATGTGGCGCGCAATGCATTTTCTAGATTCTTTGAAAAATGAAGGCCAAACAAACTTGGTGAATACGTTTCGTCGGTTTTTTGGAACTGGTCGTACTCGAGGTTTGGTATTCGTAATTTCAGATTTTTTACTTGAGGAAACACTAGAAGATAGTTTTCGTCCACTTATCCAGTATGGACATGATGTTTTTGCAGGTCATATTATTGCCCCGGAGGAAGAAAACCCAAGTTTAGATGGGCAGGTTGTTTTGGTCGATTCTGAATCGCGTGAAGCGCTAAGTGCGCAAGTGACCGAAACGATGCTGGCAACCTATCGAACGGAATTTAATAAGTATCGGGCGAATACAGAGCAGTTTTTTAAGCGTGCGGGATGGAGCTATGTTCCTTTGCGAACAGATGTTGATTTCGAAGCGTCGGTGCTGACAGCTCTGAAGAAGGAAGGCATGTTTCGATGATAAATTTCTTCGCATCAAGTCCTTTATTCTCGTTTTTGTTGGCGGGTCTGATCGGCACGGTGATTCTGCTGTATCTTTTGCGACCGCCAGTGCTCAATCGATTGATATCATCCAATATAATTTGGAAACGGGTCATTGGTTCTTCTCGTCTGATTAGTGAGCGGTGGCGCTGGTGGTTGTCGGTTTTGTTAGCTTTGTTGATTGCAATTTTATTGTTGTCAGCTGCGTTACGCCCATCGGTTAACGGTCAGGCTGATGATAGAACATTAATCATTCTTGATAACTCCCCATCGATGGGAGCTTTAACGCAAACTGGACTCAGTCGATACAACGTTGCTAAAGATTCCGTGATGAAACTTTTGGCGTCTTTGTCAAAAGATGTTCAAGTCATGTTGGTTGATACGCAAAGGCAAATTACGACACCGTCCTTTAGCTCGATTTCAGATGCTTTGGAAATACTTGAACAACTTAAGGTCGGCAACAGTCTTGAACCGCTTGTCCCATCTTGGGTGGCTACAGTCGATGCTTCAAAAAAATTCATCTATACCGATGGGGTTTTAATCGGTGGCGTGCCTGAGGGTTTCACTCTTGTCTCAGTGTTTCAGTCTGTTCCCAATGTTGGGATTACTCGACTATCGTTTGCCACAATTCCTGGCGACGCAAAGCGGCGGCAGGCATTTGTCGAGGTTGTGAATGCTGGAAGCGATTCGCAACTCGTTGAGATAGAGTTGGCGCAAACTCAGTCACGAATTTTGACTAGACGTGTTGACCTAGGCCCTTATGAGAAAGCAACCCATATATTTGATGCCACGAAGTTTGATAGTGGTCCCGTCAAGGCCGCCATATTTTCTAACGCGGACCGGTTTAAGGCTGATGACACTGCTTTTGGTTACATTACGGAAAAGAAACAGGTTCGGGTGGGTTTGGTTGCAAACAGGCAGGATTCAAAGTTATTCACATTGCTTAACTTAATGCCGCGTGTATTCGTAAGCCGACTAACGTCGACTGAGTATGCGGGCCTCAATCCCGGGGAGATGAGCTTCGATGCGCTGGTGTTTGACGGCACTCCAGCTGAACGTAAACCAACTGTGCCGTCTATTTTCTTTGGGGTTGATTCTTCTACCTGGTTAGATGTTTCCGTCACGCCAATTCGTAGTTCGCAACTTGCAGTCAATAAAAATGCTGGACACCCTATCCTTAGAAATATATCGATGTCGGATCTCTTAGTCGAGACTGGTTTTGTATTTGGAGCCAGTGATGATGTACACGCCTTGCTTGAAGCTGAGGGTGGGGGGGTTTTGGCAGTTGCTGTTCCTGGTGCCGTTAAGAATCTGTCTCTTATACACATCTGACGCTGCCGACGAATAGAGAGG
>CAJXPC010000224.1 GCA_913057845.1 uncultured Pseudomonadota bacterium | reverse complement strand
CCTCTCTATTCGTCGGCAGCGTCAGATGTGTATAAGAGACAGCTTCTCGACCCTGGTAGACCACACCGTGAATATCCGCCACATAGATGTTGGCAATTGGCAAACCCACTTGAACCAGCAGTTCAAGGCAGGCAAGAGCTGCGGCACCGGCGCCAGAGCAAACCACCTTAACGTCTTTCAAATCTTTCCCAACAACTTCTAACGCATTGAGAAAGGCAGCCGCAACAATAATAGATGTGCCATGCTGATCATCATGAAAAACGGGAATCTTCAGTCTTTTTCTTAATTCTTTCTCAATTCTAAAACACTCAGGCGCTTTTATATCCTCCAAGTTGATGCCGCCAAAGGTTGGCTCCAGTGAGGCGATAATCTTAATTAATTGATCCTCATCATCTTCGTTTATTTCTAAATCGAACACGTCGATGCCCGCAAATTTCTTAAATAGAACAGCTTTTCCTTCCATCACAGGTTTAGCGGCCAATGGCCCTATGGCCCCCAAACCAAGCACAGCACTACCATTAGTAACGACACCGATAAGGTTTGCCCGACTGGTATAGAGATCTACAGCGGAAGGATCCGCAACAATTTCCTCACAAGCAGCAGCAACCCCAGGAGAATACGCCAATGCCAAATCACGCTGATTTGTTAATCCTTTTGTAGCATTTATGGAGAGCTTTCCGGGAGATGGGTACCTGTGGTAATGGAGCGCAGAACGTCTCAGTTGTTCATCCATAAATTTCTCTTTCTGAATTAATAAAAATTATAATAACCACAGCAGCATCAATCGTGCATCACAACGCTTTTAACATTTTAATATGTGGCAAAGTCGCCTGAACAAATTCGACTCCGCATTCAGTGAACCCTAACTTGTAATAGAACCCTTTGACCGATGTTCGCGCATGAAGCACAATTTGACGGACGCCATGCACACGGCACCAAGACTCAACGTACTCATAAAGCGAGCGACCCATACCACGCAATTGGTAATCAGTTTCAACGGCCATTTGCCGCAACTTACCTCGCTGACCAGAGTTTTCCATCGACAATACAACGCAAGCACAAAGCTGTAAGGATGAATTAAAAAGACCGAAGTGATGCTGCTTATCTTCACCTTCTAGGTCAGAATTAGCGAGAACCAACCCTATGGACGCTCTAAGTTGAAGCTCCCTTAATTTGAGCATCTCCATATATTGAACACTACCGAACTGTACCTCTAAAAATCGCGTGATCGCTCTCCAGTAGACGTTGTTACTAATTCAGTTTTTATTTTGCTCATTTTTTTAATTAGCCTTAATGGCGTCCGCTGAAGCGTGTATTCGCCTAAAGACTGCCTTTTGTATCTCTGGTAACGCTTGATGGTCATTTTAGCCATGCCAGCGTTCGTTTTTAACCAACTTTCTACGACCTTTAATTCGGTAATTTTTTCTCAACATCTGAATGGTCTATCGCTGACTGAACCAGTTCTGCTATTGGCACGCCGAGCAGACTCCACAGTTTTTGAAACTGTTCACCCCGATCTTAGACTCCGAAATCATCACCCATTAATTTTCCAAAATACAAAATAAATTATCTGTTACATCGTAGGGCCGAGAACCCAAGGCGCAAATTCATCCTCACCATACCCCCATTGCTCGCTCTTGGACTGTTCTCCCGAAGCGACTTCAAGTATCCGATTAAAAATCTTCTGACCAACTTGCTCAACTGTGTCAGTGCCATCAATGATCGTGCCACAATTTATATCCATATCATCCTCTTGCTTATTAAATAACAAGGTGTTGGTGGACAATTTAATGCTAGGGGAAGGCTTGCAACCGTATGCGGAGCCCCGGCCGGTCGTGAAACAAGCTATGTTAGCTCCTCCAGCAACATGTCCCGTTACTGACACTGGATCATAGCCTGGCGTATCCATGAACACAAAGCCCTTTTGGGTAACCTGTTCCGCGTACTGGTAAACATCCATCATGCCTTGCGTGCCGCCTTTTGCTACGGCCCCAAGAGATTTTTCTAAGATCGTTGTTAAACCACCAGCTTTGTTTCCTGGCGATGGATTATTGTTCATCTCCCCCCCGAGTTTCGTGGTGTAGTCTTCCCACCATTTGATCCGCTCAACCAACTTTTCTCCAACTTCCCTCGACGCTGCTCTACGTGTCAACAAATGCTCTGCGCCATAAACCTCTGGCGTCTCACTTAAGATGGCGGTGCCACCATTGTGCACAAGAAGATCTGCAGCTGCACCCAACGCAGGATTAGCCGAGATCCCTGAATACCCATCAGACCCACCACACTCAAGTCCAAGAATCAAATGACTCGCTGAGACTGGTTTACGTTCGACTTTATTCGCATCAGGCAGCATCTCCTTGATCATGTCGATACCTTGCTGAACAGTCTTCCGAGTTCCACCGACCTCTTGAATCGTAAAAGCTTTCAATTGGTCACTTCTAATCAGACCTTGTGCCGCCAGCAAATTATTGATTTGATTAGCCTCACAACCGAGACCAATCAACAATGTCGAATAAAAGTTAGGGTGTATTGCATATCCTCCGAGAGTCCGCCTCAGGTAATCCATAGGCTCCCCTTCAGACCCCATCCCGCAGCCTGTGCGGTGATGTATCGGCACTACTCCATCAATATTCGGATAATCCATTAACGCTTCGTCAGTGAAATGTTTAGCAATCAACCGGCAAACATGTGCCGAACAATTCACGCTCGAAATAACACTTAAATAGTTTCGAGTGGCGACACGTCCATCTGCTCGTTGAATCCCCATAAATGTAGCTGGATCCGGATTCAATTCGGTCGGTATGAAATCCTCACAAAATGCGTAATCACGCTCAAAATCACCCATCGCCAAATTATGCACGTGCACATGATCGCCCGGCATAATTGGTTGAGTGACAAAGCCAATAATTTGGTTATATCGTCGTACCGAGTCACCAATGTTCAAGGGTCTCGCGGCCACCTTGTGGCCCGCAGGTATAACCCCCGTGGTTCTGATTTTCTCCTTGAGGATTTCTGTCCCCTGCGGGAGTTCAGTTCTTGCAATCACAACATCATCTGCAGCATTTAATCTTATTGTAAGGTCTGCCGTTTGAAGCATCGATCCACTCCTAATTGTATGGTTGTGTTCTTAGCCGAATGTGGCTCTGTGTAATACTGGCAAAAATGTTGATTCAAGTCTTATTATACATTTGTCGCCTCCCATGAAAGAGGAACATTATCTCTTCAAAAACGTAACCAGTGATGCTATCTAGGCTAACGCTATAATGTGGCAGAATGGAGTAACAACCTAAGTTAAGGACACCAATTATGCCTTCTAATCGACTCAGTGGAAAAACAATATTTGTGACGGCAAGCGCCCAAGGCATTGGCCGAGCCTCAGTAATTGCTTTTGCACAAGAAGGGGCGCGCATAATTGCTACTGACGTTAATAAGGACAAACTGAGCGAATTGGAAAATATTAGCGGCTGTCTCTTATACACATCTGACGCTGCCGACGAATAGAGAGGTGTAGATC
>CAJXPC010000223.1 GCA_913057845.1 uncultured Pseudomonadota bacterium | reverse complement strand
GAGGTCTCGTGGGCTCGAGATGTGTATAAGAGACAGGTCCTTAAGTTCTTCAACAAGCTCATTGGTTGCTAACCCCAAGAATCTCAGGGATTGCCTCAGTTCCGGCGTTAGGGATAAATTTTGAGTTTGTCTTGTGACTAATTGCTGCCTCATGGTGACGTTAACTAGCTTAACAACCAGATAAGAAAACTCTTATCGAGAGTGTTTTTAATATTGTGAAAGTTTTTTGTCATAATTTGAATTGATCACCCAAATAGACCTTGCGGACGGACGGATTGTTAATAATCGCTTCAGGGGATCCGCTTGCTAGAACGCCCCCTTCATTGACGATGTAGGCGCGATCACAAATATCTAATGTTTCTCGAACGTTATGATCCGTAATGATGACCCCAATTTTTTGTTTCACTAGGTATCGAATAATTTCCTTGATATCTAAAACGGCAAGAGGGTCGACACCAGCAAAAGGTTCATCTAGAAGTATATAGCTGGGGTCGTTCGCGAGTGCGCGTGCGATTTCTACTCGTCTCCGCTCACCCCCAGAGAGTGATCCTGCTGAGCTTTTTCTTAAGTGCGTGATGCTTAAATCTTCGAGCAACTGTTCCAGACGTTCGGTAATGTTAATGCGTTCTTGCAATTCCAGAATGGCTCGAATATTTTCTTCTGCATTCAGCTTTCTGAAGATGGACATTTCTTGTGGCAAATAACTAATGCCTAACTGCGCGCGTCGATGAATGGGTAAATGGGTGATGTCTGTTCCATCTAGGGTTAGATGTCCGTTGGTGCATGGTGTAATGCCGACAATCATGTAGAACGTTGTCGTTTTCCCGGCGCCATTGGGTCCAAGTAGACCGATCACCTCCCCACGTTCAACCTCAAGAGAGACATCATGGACTACAGTTTTAGTACGATATTTTTTGTTTAGTTTTAAAGCTTTAAGCATATCGACTTCAATTCGCAGAGGCTTAAGGTGGCCCAAGTCCAGTTGTGTTGCGTTACTTGGCTCAAGGTTCTACGCGTTGTTTTGGTTGGATTATCGCCTTCACTCTTCCATTGGAAGCATCCCCAGACTCGGCATTTCCCCCGTCGCTTCTGACCGTGAATTTTTCAGTGGCGGCATCGTAATGGATAAATCTGCCTTGTACTTGATCTCCCTCACGCCAAAGTTTGGCAGTGTCGGTCATCCTCAATTGATCTGTAATTGCATCGAACTCAATTCGCTTTGCCTCACCCTCTATATAGTCGTCATAGCCTTCACGTTTTTGTCTGAAGTAGGCGAGATCCCCGGTGGCGATGCCTTGCTTAAACTCATCGTTCTCTTGTAAGACGGTGAGCGTATCCGCTTTGATTAGCAGCGTTCCTTGCGTGAGCACAACGTTCCCTTCAAATACGGACGTACTCGTTTTATCATCCATAAGTGCGCTATCTGCTTCGATGTTTATGGGTTGTTCTCTGTCAGCTTTTTCAGCCAAAGCCTGATCCGGATTGAATATTAGAGGGAGTAGTAAAAGAATTTTCCATGAGGTTGATTCTTTTGATGTGAGTTTTAAATTATTTTTAATCATCGTAAGTCATTGTTACTTTCGATAAAAGATCAAGAAGTCCATCTTTGGCATAGTATATGAATCCGTGAGAAAAGCCGATCAACGACTGACGGGTGATTGTCGTTTTGTGGCCTGTTCTGGCAATCTGGCTGGGAATTTCGACGGTTGCGAAGTTGGTGGCGATATTGGTAGGTGCTGATGGCTCTTCGCCTACAATTTTGAGTGTGACATTTCCTATCAAGTCGATTGTTTCATTGTTTTTGGTGATGCCAGCGTCTGCTGTCACCGTAAATTCAGATGCAGGCTTATTATGGAATACCAGCTTTGGTCGAACAAGTTGAGATTCATTCTCCGATTCTGAGTAGACGATGGAGTCAAATTCGAGGGTCGATTTAACCGTCCCGCTCGGACTAAAACGGGTGGATATGACTTCGTGGAGGAAAAATTTTGGCGCTCCTTTTGGGTCGAGTGTTACCTCAGATGAAAATAGGGCAGCATACTGCGTCCACCAAGATGCCGAGGCAAGTGTCGACAGCAAGGCCAGAAAGAGTAATCTCGCAGACAGTTTTGGCATCAACAAAGATCCTTAATGTAGCTGTTCCACAACCCTTTGGCTTTAAGAATGATTTCAACGACTTCGCGAATCGAACCCTCTCCGCCGGGATGCGCTGTCACGTAGTCTACCCGGGACAGGACCTCGCTGGAGCTGTTTGAGGGGCCGATTGATAAACCGCAACGGTTCAAGATGGGCAGGTCAGGTAGATCGTCGCCAATAAAAGCCACAACATCTGGTTTAAGCCCGGTTTGCTCCAAGAATTTTTCGAACGCATTAAGCTTTTCTTCGACACCCAAATAAAGATGTTGAATATTTAATTCGTTTAATCGATATCGAAGCGCCGTCGAATCCCTGCCGCTGATGACGCCTGTAATGATTTTAAAGTCCTGCAATAGCTTGATTCCAAGGCCGTCAGCAGCATTAAAGGCTTTGAGGGTTTCTCCGTTTTCGGAACAGTAAATTTTCCCATCCGTCATGACGCCATCAACGTCAAACAGAACAGCTTCAATGACTTTTGCTTTTTCGGAAAGCTCTTTTTTCATAAGATCTTTGCTCTAAGTAGATCATGCATTCCTATGACCCCAATCGGAGTTCCTGACTGATCTATGGCCATTAGTTGGTTTACGCTATGTTCTTCCATGATTTGCAGGGCTTCTGCAGCCAGGGCATTCTCGTTGATGGTTTTGGGTTGCGGCGTCATCATTTCTCGGGCAAGCAAATTTTCCAGTGAGTTCTTCCTTTGGAAAGCTCTTCTAAGATCCCCATCAGTAATGATGCCGACGAGCTTCTCGTTTTCCATAACGGCCGTCATCCCCAGTTTCTTAGAGGTTATTTCCATGATGACATTTTGAAGGCTTGTATCCGGAGTCACTTGGGGAAATTCATCATCGCGTCGCATGATGTCACTGACTCGTGTTAATAGTTTTCTTCCAAGCGATCCGCCTGGGTGAGATTTGGCAAAGTCTTGTTCTGTGAACCCTTTGGCGCGGAGTAGCGCAATAGCCAGCGCGTCTCCTAGCGCTAGTGTCGCTGTTGTGCTGGATGTTGGCGCGAGTCCGAGCGGGCAGGCTTCATGAGATACACGACACTCAAGGGTGATGTCCGCAAGACGGGACAACGTTGAATTCTTATTGCCAGTAATTGCTATTAATTTGGTGCGCTCTCGTTTCAGTGTTGGGATGATGAGATTGAGTTCCGTACTTTCCCCTGAATAAGAGATGGCAATAACCACATCCTCGCTGGTCACCATGCCCAAGTCCCCGTGACTCGCTTCTGCAGGATGCACAAAAAAAGAGGGTGAGCCGGTGCTCGATAGGGTGGAGGAGATTTTACGAGCGATGTGTCCAGATTTCCCAATACCGCTAACTACAATACCTGTCTCTTATACACATCTCCGAGCCCACGAGACCTCTCTACATCTC
>CAJXPC010000222.1 GCA_913057845.1 uncultured Pseudomonadota bacterium | reverse complement strand
GAGATCTCCACCTCTCTATTCGTCGGCAGCGTCAGATGTGTATAAGAGACAGGCGCGTGATTGCTTTTGGGGGGCGTGTGATTGAGAAGGGAGAGCCTAAATACTTGAACTCTCCTGAGACTCCCTTTTTTCATAAAGGGAAAGAGGTTTACGGATTCTGGGAATCGCGACATTCCATCAGGCAGGAGCAGCGTATCGTGGTTGTCGAAGGTTATATGGATGTTGTGGCCCTTCATCAGAATGGAATAACTTACTCGGTTGCGACCTTAGGTACTGCCGTGACCGAATATCAAGTTGGACGGTTGCTTAAACAGTGTTCTGATTTGATATTTTGTTTCGATGGTGATTTGGCTGGGCGTAAGGCCGCATTGAGAGCGTTGGAAAGCGGCCTTGGGCAGGTTGAAGATGGGAGCAAAATTTCGTTTCTTTTTCTTCCGGAGGGTGAGGACCCAGACAGCTTTGTGAGGTCTCAGGGACGTGAAGTTTTTGAGCGCAACATTGCTCAGGCTACTCCGATGTCTGATTTTCTAATCAATGATCTAACCCGTCAGTCGGGAAATTTGGATTCCGTAGAAGGTAAATCCAAACTGGCATCTCTTTTTAAGCCTGTCGTGGCTCGAGTGAAGGCGCCTATGATTCGAAAGTTATTGATTGAAAGAGTCTCAGCGTTGACCGGGCTAACTGGCGCAGATTTAGGAGATGTGCCTCAAGCGCAAACATACAAATCATTCCGACGAGTCCCTGATTCACTAGGGTCGGTTCGATCGCGTGCGACGAGTGCGCCATCAGTGCTTAAACACCTCATCGAGATGTTACTTGTTTTCCCAGAGTTGGCTCGAAATACTGATAGTGCGCACTTACTTGAAGTGCGTCCAAGCTTACAACAACGTTTCGCCGCCTCAGAATTTGATTTGCTGGCTGAGTTGCTGGGATTTGCTATGGAACAGTTGAACCAGAGTCAGATAATAGAGCGTTTCCGAGGAACGACTTTTGAAGGTGATGTGGTTAAAGCCTTGAGCTTGGCACACATTAGGTATCAGGAAGGGAGTATTGATTTCGAGCGCGTGAAAGAGGAGTACAGGCAGGCCTGGGATCAATTAAGCCGTTTGACCCGTTTGAACTTGCAAAAGGAATTATTATCAAACCGAACGCTTTCGAGTCTTACTGAGGAGGAAAAAGCCCGATATAGAAGTTTAACGCCCTCACAAATAGCCCCGAAAACAGACTGAGTTAATAAAAACACGATATAATCCGCTGTTAGCTACAAGGTACATTTTTTAATGCGTTTTGTAGATAGAATTTCCTACGTATTGTTACTTAGAGGCTAGATTTTATGGTAAGCGGCTCCCTGTCAAAAAAACGAGGCAGAAAGAAAAAAGATAAACAAGCTGAAAGCCAGCAGCCTTTAGATCCGGAACTTCGCCGCACGCGCCTAAAGACGCTAATAGTTCAAGGCAAGGAGCGAGGGTTTTTGACCTACGCTGAGATCAACGACCATCTACCTGATGATATGCTGCAAACAGATCAGCTTGCGACGATCGTCAGCATGATTCATGACATGGGTATCCAAGTTTGTGATGAGGCGCCAGACGCAGAAGCACTGCTTCTGAATGAGAATGCCCCGCCAGTTGCTGACGAAGACGCAGTAGCTGAGGCAGAACAGGCGCTGTCCACGGTTGATTCTGAGTTTGGCCGTACGACTGATCCGGTCCGCATGTACATGCGTGAGATGGGCACTGTTGAGCTACTCACTCGCGAGGGTGAAATAGTAATCGCAAAGCGTATTGAGGAAGGGCTAAAGCATATGGTTCAAGCAATTTCAGCTTGTCCAATGACGATTGACCAATTGCTTGATTTGGCGGAAAAAATTGAGAATGGTGAAGCCAAGATTGATGATGTAGTAGACGGCTTAATTGATCCGGATGCTTTAGCCATTGATGAAGCAGAGGAAGACAGCAGCGCAGATGACGTGGTGTCTTCAAAAGAAGCGGGGGATGATGGCGCCGATAACGAGGACGAGGATGAAGAGGACGATGAAGAGGCGCTAGCAGCTATGCGAGCGGCCAACTTAGAAAAGTTGCGTCAGGATTCATTGGCCCGATTTTCAACGATCAAAGCCTTAAACACAAAGATGCTTAGAGCGCTTGCACGGGGTGGGCCAACCTCGCCGGCATATCTTAAGCACCAGTCTGATATATCAGAGGAACTTTTGTACATACGCTTTGCTGCGAAACATATTGAGAGTATGTGTGATTCTGTAAAAACTGTGGTGGCTGAGGTCCGGATGTACGAGCGAACCATTATGGACCTGGCTGTTGATAAAGCGGGCATGCCAAAGTCTCGATTCATTAAAACCTTTCCAGGGCATGAGATTGATGGAGAGTGGGTAGACCGGGAAATGGCGGTGCGTAAGCCCTATGTTGAAATTTTAGAACGCATAGCGCCCGATATTCGTGAATGCCAAAAAAACCTTGAGAACATACAAGTTCGTGTCGGCATTCCCTTGACGGCTCTTCGAGAAATTAGTAAGAAAATGTCGACAGGGGAGGCCAAGTCACGACGGGCAAAGAGAGATATGACCGAGGCCAATTTGAGACTCGTGATATCAATTGCAAAGAAGTATACAAACCGTGGGCTACAGTTCTTAGATCTAATTCAAGAGGGTAATATTGGGTTGATGAAAGCGGTGGATAAATTTGAGTATCGACGAGGGTACAAGTTTTCTACTTATGCGACGTGGTGGATACGGCAGGCGATCACTCGATCCATCGCGGATCAGGCTCGAACGATCCGTATCCCGGTTCATATGATTGAGACGATCAACAAAATGAATCGTATCTCAAGGCAGATTCTTCAAGAGACCGGCTCGGAGCCAGATCCAGCAACGCTTGCAGAAAAAATGGAAATGCCTGAGGATAAAATTCGAAAAATTCTTAAAATATCGAAAGAACCAATCTCGATGGAAACTCCTATCGGAGATGACGAGGATTCGCATTTAGGCGATTTTATTGAGGACACAGGAACAATGGCACCGATTGATGCGGCCGTGTATACCAGCTTAAAGGATGCTACCTCTGAAGTTCTAGACACTCTGACTTCTCGAGAGGCAAAGGTTTTGCGCATGCGTTTTGGTATTGAAATGTCTACGGATCATACTTTGGAAGATGTCGGGAAGCAGTTCGATGTGACTCGAGAACGGATCAGACAAATTGAGGCGAAGGCGCTGAGAAAGCTTCGTCATCCATCACGTTCTGAGCGACTAAAGAGCTTTACGGATGGCGACAATGGTTAGTAAGCTAGTCGTGTCTTAGAGTTTTCATGGGCCTGTAGCTCAGCTGGTTAGAGCAGAGGACTCATAATCCTTTGGTCCCAGGTTCAAATCCTGGTGGGCCCACCAATTTGAAAAGCCATTGATTTCGGTCAGTGGCTTTTTTTATGTTTGCTTTAAAAGAGATTGTTACAAAATCATGTGTTTTTGAAAAAATTAACACACATATATTAAAGCTGTCTCTTATACACATCTCCGAGCCCACGAGACCTCTCT
>CAJXPC010000221.1 GCA_913057845.1 uncultured Pseudomonadota bacterium | reverse complement strand
ACGAGATGTAGAGAGGTCTCGTGGGCTCGGAGATGTGTATAAGAGACAGACATGGACCACACCATTCTGCAAAAAAGTCAATTAACGTTGGGGTATCGCTTGCGATTATCTCGTTGAAACTAGCCATGTTATTTTACTACGCTATGTTCGCGCTGCCAAGCAATTATACCTCCCTCAAGGTTATAGACTGACTTGAATCCCTTTTCCTTCATTTTTTTAGCCGCTTTTCCGGACCTACCTCCGCTTCTACAATAAACGAAAACGGGAATATTCTTGTCCATCGCATCTAACGATGCTTCAAACGAAGCTTCATAAAAATTCAATTGAGTGGCACCTTTAAGGTGGCCTTCTATGAATTCAGCATCAGTACGCACATCAAGTAATAATCCTGTGTCTGAAGTGTCCATTAACGCAGCGAAATCCTCAACATTGACATCAACACTCAATACCTGTTGGTCAGGTGCGGTTTGACAACTCAATGTTCCGACTACGCCAAGTGTCGCGAAAAATAGAAAGAAAGAATTTCTCATACGTCTTACATCAACTCAATTAATACGTCAGAAGCACCCATGCCATTCATGCCATCATCTATTCCTTTAGACGCCAGGAATTCCAGGGCCTGTCCTGATCTTCCACCTGAACGGCAAAAAAGCACCAATGGACGCGGCATGGACTTGAACTCTTCCCAGCGCACCGGGATTTCATCGAGGGGAATATGAGTTGCTCCAGGAACTGACTCCATAGCCACTTCTTCATGAGTCCTAACATCTACAAGGGATGCATTATCATGGTTTATTGCTTCGTTGATTGTCATAATTCATTTTATTTAATGTCAAAAGTACATCCACTCAATTTTATCGAGTGGGACTAATATCACAGTTTACCAAATAATGATTTGGTCCGCCTCAGCTTTTGCAACGCCACTATTTTCACAGCCAAACGCCGCATTGAATTCCGGCATGTTGCTCATAGGACCGTTCACGCGGAACTTACCAGGACTGTGCGGATCAGTTACCACTTGGTTTTTCAGGTATTCATCTCGGCCGTGCATTTGCCAAACCTGTGCCCATCCTAAGAAGATACGTTGTTCGTCTGAAAAGCCATCAATTAGAGCAACTTCATTTTCACCGCGATGCTTCACGTACGCATGATACGCAAGAGTCAATCCTCCCAAATCCGCAATATTTTCTCCTAAGGTAAGGTTGCCATTTACGTGAACACCAGGTAGAACTTCATACGCGTCATATTGTGCTGTTAATTTTGACGTCAACGCTTCAAAACGCTCTTTATCTCCATCAGTCCACCAATTCTCAAGATTACCATCAGCACCATAATTCGCACCTTGATCGTCAAAACCATGCGAAAATTCATGACCAATAACACCGCCAATTGCACCATAGTTAATAGCATCGTCTGCATCTGGGTTAAAGAAAGGGGGTTGAAGAATCCCTGCTGGGAAGACTACTTCATTATTCAACGGGTTGTAATAAGCATTTACGATGTGAGCACCCATACCCCATTCGTCTTTATCGACAGGTTGATCCAGTTTAGCTAGGTTATCCATTGTGAAATAACGAGATATCGTTTTGCTGTTTTCAAAATAACTTTCACGTGACAGATTGAGGTCGGATAAATTTTTCCACTTGTCTGGATAGCCAATTTTATAAGTGAAGGCTTCCAATTTGATCAATGCTTTTTCCTTCGTTGTATCGCTCATCCAATTCAATCCCGTGATACGATCGCGGAATGCTGCACGTAAATCTTCAACCATGGCTTCAACTTGTGCCTTGCTTTCTTCTGGAAAATAGCGATCGGCATAAAGGTGGCCTAATTGGTCCCCCAAAGAACCTACAGCGCCCTGAGCACGCTTCCAACGGGGATTCATTTGTGGGATACCATTTAAAATCTTACTATAAAACTCGAAATTCAACGTTTCAAATTCGTCGTTCAAAATATTCGCGACGGCATCTGCAACATGCCACTGGTAGTATTGTTTCCAGGTCTCCAAGCCGGTCTCCGCGCAAGCCTCATTAAATCTTGAGAAATATTCTGGCGATGAATTGATCAACGTATCTGCCTCAACACCTATAGCTTTCATATACGCAGTGATCGGCATATCGGGAGCCAGTGTCTGCCATGCTTCCAAAGTCATCGGGTTGTAACGGGCTACAGAATTACGCATCTCTACCCGGCTCTTCATGGCATTCGCCATCGCTTTTTCCAGTCGGTAAATAGCTTCTACATCCCACTGCTTACCTACTAAAGCTGAAACTCTAGCGATGTGGTCACGGTATTGTTGTTGCAGCACCAAACCGGCAGAATCTTCACGCAAGTAGTAATCGCGATCAGGCAAACCCAATCCACTTTGACCGACGTAAAGCGCATGTGCCGACGAATTCTTTGCATCGGTACTCACATACATACTTAAAGGCGCGCCAACACCATTAAATTTATTTTCACCCATCAAAGTAAAGAGCTCTTCGATCGAGGTTACTTGACTGACTCTATCGAGATAAGGTTCTAATGGAGTTAACCCAGCTTGATTGCGGGCCACACTGTCCATGGCACTTGCAAAGAGATCACCGATGAGTTGTTCATCTGTGCCGTTAGCATAAGTGCCTGAACTCACCTCTTCAAGGATTGACCTCAGGCGGTGCTTATTCGTTTCGATTAATTCATTGAATCTTCCCCAGCGCGTTTCAGTCTCAGGAATAGGGTTTTCCTCAATCCATCCACCCGCTGTATGTTGGAAGAAGTCTTCACAAGCCGTTACAGAATGGTCTAAATATTTTACATCAAAGGCTTCCGCAACCTTTGTCGTTTCTGGTGCTGTACATGCTGCAAAAACTAAAGGCAACGCAAAAATTACTTTTTTCATCTTAATTTTTTTATCATTCTGGAGTTATCGCTTCCGATTCCAAGTTTCGAAGGTAAAGGAGTATTCGTGGTGATCATCAGCCGGATGGTAGACTTGAACGGTCCGCTCAAACGGTGTTTTGTCCCAATCGGGGAAGTAGGCATGTCCATCTAAAGTGGCATGTACGACTGTGATTTCTAGGATATCTAAATAAGGAAGCGCCAATTCATAAATTTGCGCTCCCCCTACAATAAAAGCCTCCTGCTCATGCTCCACCAAAGCCAAAGCCGCTTCTAAACTCTGGACGGACTCACAGCCCTTTGCGTTGAAATCAGCTTGTCGGCTAATCACAATATGGCGGCGCTTTGGCAATGGAATACCCCCTAAGCTATCCCAAGTCTTACGTCCCATAATAATGGTTTTTCCTGCGGTGTGACGCTTGAAATGTTTGAGGTCATCCGGCAAATGCCAAATAAGGTCATTGTCTTTTCCAATGACACGATTTTCGCCATAGGCGACAATAGCTTTTAATACCATTAAACTGCAACTTTACCCGCAATATGCGGATGTGGATCATATCCGACGATCTCGAAGTCGTCGTACTTAAAATCAAAAATGTCTTTTACCTCAGGATTCAATTTTAGCTGCGGTAGCGGACGAAAATCGCGGGTCATTTGCAACTCGAGTTGTTCAATATGATTGTTGTAAATG
>CAJXPC010000220.1 GCA_913057845.1 uncultured Pseudomonadota bacterium | reverse complement strand
AGCGTCAGATGTGTATAAGAGACAGGGATTTAACATTTCAGTTACTTATGCGGAGGAAGATGTAACAGATATCGCCGCGGCAGAAATCAACCCTAACTACTTCCAATACAAAGAAAATTTCTCTGTCAAACGTTTATTTGCCTCCCGATGTAGCTGGTGTCATCAAGGATATGGGCTTAAACAAGCAGACGGACCACGTCTCTCAGGCACTACGAAATCCAAGGAAAAAGTCATAGAACAAATTGCTTACGGTAAAAGTCCAATGCCTGGTTTCCGGAAGCAACTTAAGCCGTGGCAAATTGAGGCGTTAGCGGATTACATCAAAGCGCTCCCTGATGTCGAGCTGTAAACTTTAGCTCCATCTTATTGAACATAAAAACGGCCCCTAAAGGGCCGTTTTTATTCTCTAGCTAAACGGAACGTTACCGCCAAACCATCGTATTCGGCGCTCCCCCGGAACTTGTCCTCTCCGATTAAAAACACGTGACCAACGAAGTCCTTAGCACCATCTCCATTAGCTGTGAAATTAATGCGGTTGCCCAGAAAACGGATCGGCGATAAGAGGGTCACATCCTTTCCAAATTTTTCCAAGTTCGTAAATCGAATAGAGCCCGTGCCTTCGGGGTTAAACGTCAGCCACAACGTGCCACTGGTCATGCCTTCATACCAAGCCCCAGACCATGTTCCGACGTATTTTTGAGGGGTTTCATCCGCATGCACTATCGTTGCCAAAGCGAATACACATACTGCTAAAAATTTTTTAATTATCATTGAGAATTTTTTAATCTGGTTAAATAGCCTATTATTAGAAATATCCATATATTCAGATTAACATTCCAAATGAATAGAAGTCGACAATATATCTCCTGACCGTCAAGGCTCGCCAATCCATAAGGGAAAAGAAGACGCTACTGTGCCCATCAAATACTGTAATCAATGTGGCGCGCCCACAGTCATTAAAATTCCTCATGGGGATAACCTGCCACGCGCAGTCTGTGAGGGCTGCGGCTTCATTCAATACGAAAATCCCAGAGTCATCGTTGGATGTATTGCCGAGTGGGAAGACAAAATTCTGCTCTGTAAGCGCGCTATAGAACCACGACTGGGCTATTGGACGCTGCCTGCAGGATTCTTAGAGAACAATGAGACATCACAAGAGGGAGCGCTTAGAGAGACTTTGGAAGAAGCTAATGCGAGAGCAACGATTATTGCCCCCTTCTCTCTAATCGATATTCCGCATATCAATCAAATTTACCTGCTATACCGAGCCCAACTCGCTAACGCTAGCTTCTCAACCACATTTGAAAGTTCAGAAGTCGCGTTATTCAACGAAACAACTCTACCGTGGGATGAAATCGCGTTCGCCGCAATTAAAAAATCTTTAGAGCACTACTTCGATGATAAACGTAAGGACATTTTTACTTTGCACGTGGAGACAATCAATGTCTCCACACAAAAGAAATGACAGTCAGAATTTAAAGTTAGATTTTTCGAATCACCAGCTTGATTCATTATCTGGAGAAGCAGAAACCTTATGAATGGCCAAATCTGCCCCCATATACTCTTCTTCCTCGCTGAGTCGAATACCGACCATAGCTTTAATAGCACCGTAAACAACGAAACCTCCAACCAAAGCTACTAAAATGCCCGCGACCGTTCCAATGAGCTGAGAGACAAACGAGACCCCACCCATACCACCGAGACTCTCCAGGCCAAAGATCCCTGCTGCAATACCGCCCCAAGCGCCACAAAGTCCATGTAGCGGCCACACACCCAACACATCATCAATCTTCCAGCGATTCTGAGTCGCGGTAAATAGCGAAACAAACAGTGCCCCAGCAATTAACCCTGTCACAAGCGCACCAAGTGGGTGCATGATATCGGAGCCAGCACAAACCGCCACTAACCCAGCAAGTGGTCCATTGTGGACAAAACCTGGATCATTCCTGCCAACAACTAAGGCTGCTAACGTGCCGCCCACCATCGCCATGAGAGAATTTATCGCGACCAACCCACTGATACCGTCAACAGTTTGAGCCGACATCACATTAAATCCAAACCAACCAACTGTGAGCATCCAGGCGCCAAGCGCTAAGAATGGAATGCTTGAAGGCGGATGAGAAGCGACCCCGCCATTTTTTTGGTATCGACCTTTTCTTGATCCCAACAAAAGAACCGCCGCAAGGGCAATCCAGCCACCCATAGCATGAACCACCACGGACCCTGCAAAATCACGCATTGGTGCTCCGTAACTATCTTGCAACCAGTCTTGAAAACCAAAGTTTCCATTCCAAATAATGCCCTCAAAGAATGGGTACACAACACCAACGATCACAGCACTTGCAAATAATTGCGGATAAAACCGAGCCCGCTCGGCGATACCACCAGAAATAATCGCAGGTATTGCCGCAGCAAATGTCAGCAAGAAGAAGAACTTAACGAGGCCATAACCACCATTTTGGCTGAGCGTGTTAGCACCAACCAAAAAGTCAGTACCATAAGCCACGGCATAGCCAACAAAGAAATACGCTATTGTAGAAATTGAAAAATCACATAGAATCTTAACCAGCGCATTCACCTGATTTTTTTTGCGGACGGTTCCAACCTCCAAAAACGCAAACCCACCATGCATGGCAAGCACCATTATGGCGCCCAACAAGATAAACAGTACATCTGTTGCACTATTGGATGATTCCATATAATTCCCCTTTTTGAAAAGACCCGAACATGATTCAATCAGGCTTAAACATGATAACTTTATGATTTTATTGTTTATATTTAAAGCAATAAATGTGCCAAACTTTAACTCATTGATTTATAGAGACTTACTAAAATTTAGACTGTCGCAAACCGCACTGATTTAGTGCAATCGAAATTATGCGCACACATTTGGTGCGAATTTATAAGGCCCCTCATGAAAGAGACACTTAAAATAGGTTTAACCTACCGCCACACCTTCACAGTAAGTGAGAAACAAACAGTACCGAAGTTCTATCCCGAGTCCGATTTGTTTCAAGCCATGCCCCAAGTCTTTGCAACAGGTTACATGGTCGGCTTGCTCGAATGGGCCTGTATTGAGCTCTTAAGACCACACATCAATTGGCCAGACGAGCAAACCCTCGGTACCCACGTTAATTTCTCACATGAGGCACCCACACTCCCCGGCATGACCGTAACCGTGGATGTCACACTCGTGACTATTGAAGGCCGAAAATTGTCCTTCTCAGTTAAAGCCCATGATGGTATCGACATTATTTCTACGGGCACGCACGAACGCGTGATCATTAAACAGGAAAAATTTTTAGAACGACTGGAACAACGAAGAAAGTCCATCAGAAAAGATAATTAGGCATTTTTACTTTGCCAGCTGCTTCATCGCCTTTTCAAGACCTGACAAAGTGAGGCCGAACATGCGTTCCTCAACTAGCTCACGAGTCAGAGAAATAGACTCGTGGTATTTCCATCTGGCCTCTGGCGTAGGGTTAATCCAAGCTGCTTTCGGGTAGACATCCAAAAGACGCTTTAACCCTGTCTCTTATACACATCTCCGAGCCCACGAGACCTCTCTACATCTC
>CAJXPC010000219.1 GCA_913057845.1 uncultured Pseudomonadota bacterium | reverse complement strand
GGCAGCGTCAGATGTGTATAAGAGACAGCTGTAATATGAAACTGATTCTTCGCACCCTCCAAAGAAAAACCTCAGGCGACATTGTTTCGCGCGATACAAAGATCGATGCTGCGCCTATTCGGCTGGGCAGAGGCGCTGACGTTGAAATATTTCTAAATGATCCTCGAGCTCTACTGCATCAGGCAACTCTAGAAGAGCGTGATGGTGGCGTTTACTTGGATGCGGCAGGGCGAGGCAACGTCAAGATTGATGGACACCTAGTCACGAGTGGACGCATTAATGTTGGAGATAATTTTGAAGTTGGCCCTTATGCGCTCCAGTTAATAGCCGCACCAGATGACAGTGATGCGGATTACCTCCTCACATTAGAACTAGTCAATGTTTTAGAAAATGTTCGTGACTCGCTCTCCGAGCGTTCAACGCTCAGTGTTGAGGATTTGGGGATAAGGGCAAAACCCTGGGCTATCGGATTGGGTCTCTTGATCGCGATTCTGTTTATAGCTATCCCGTTAGTCGAGCATTTTAGCGGGGAGGCCAATAGAACCGCCCTTGAAGTGGATGGCCCTAGAACGGTAAAAGAAATCCGTGATGCAAATCACAACAATGAAAGTTTGTTACCTGTATCCATGCGCCAATTTTGGCAGGCAGGGCATTTGTCATCCTCGCATCAAATATTGGGGGTTGATTGTAGTGCGTGCCACCAGGAACCCTTCAAGCAAGTATCGAATGAGACATGTTCAAGTTGCCATACTGAAGCCCATGAGCATGTGGATGTTAACGAGTTTCCAGATGCATCTATTGGAGACGCGAGTTGCCAGGGTTGTCACAAAGAGCATGAAGGTTCCGAGGGGCTTGTTCCAAATTCAGAATCATTCTGTAGTGATTGTCATGGTGATATTGCATCAGCAACTGGTGGCAAATCAGAACTTAAAAATATCGTGTCGTTTGAAGATCACGGGCCTTTTTATTATGAACAAGCTGAAAACAGACCAAAATCTGGCTTAAAGTTCTCACACAAACAGCATTTGGTGGAGGAGGGCATGAAAATGCCTGATGGTGCTATTGGAGAGACGCGTGTGCTTAATTGTGACAGTTGCCATAAGGCGGACCTTACAGGGACAGTCATGGCGCAACCAGAGTTTGAGGCGGTTTGTGCTGATTGCCACAGTTTGCGATTCGAGCCCAATGCTCCTGATCGCATGATTCCGCATGGGGAAGTGGAGATAGCCAAGCAGTATGTGCGAGACGCATATGCATCAATCGCCCTATATGGTGGTTTTAAGCCACAAAAGGGTGAGGAGGTGCCGTCGGTAGTTAGACGTATACCTGGCTCAAAGACAACTGATGTTCAGAAAAAAGAGGGACGTAAGTGGGCAGAGGCGAAAGCAAATGAGGTTATTGGTGGTCATTTCGGCAAGAAACTTTGCGGCGAATGCCACGAAATCATCGAAGATAAAAACGATCCGCTCAATTGGAGTCTGGTAGATATTCCAAAGGAAACTCCATACTTGGAGAAGGGACAGTTTAATCACGCGCCACATAAGACATCGGCATGCGTGGAGTGCCATTCGGCGGACCAATCAGAAACGGCAGATGATTTATTGCTGCCATCTATTGATACTTGTAAAGATTGTCATGGGGGAGAACATGGAAGTCTGGTGCCAACAACATGTGCCAGCTGTCATGGATTTCATAAAGAAATAAAAACTAAAGCAGAGGTGAAGCAATGAACACGAGCATTGTTAGACCTACCCAACTTCGGGCAGGGAGTCAAAAAACTCAATGGATTAAACGTTTAGCGATCCACTTCAAAACATCG
Organism: uncultured Pseudomonadota bacterium; assembly: GCA_913057845.1. GTDB lineage: Bacteria > Pseudomonadota > Gammaproteobacteria > Burkholderiales > Eutrophovitaceae > Eutrophovita. The sequence continues at coordinate 1,774 of CAJXPC010000219.1, read as the reverse complement.
GTGTTCAGTGCTCTTGCAGCTCTGATGCTGAGCATGGTCTCAATAAATGCTTATGCTGAGCCTGAAATACCCCATTATTCTGGCAAAGCGCGTCTGGGTACACAGACTTGCGGCGGTTCGACCTGTCATGGGGCCGTGAAACCATGGGCTAATTCTGCAGTGCTTCAAAATGAATTCGTGACATGGAGTACAGAAGACCCACATTCCGGATCTTATAAAGCGCTCAGCTCGGACAGAGGTAAGAGAATTGCGAAGAACCTTGGCATAGATGACGCCAGACAAGAGAAGGTGTGTTTAGACTGTCATACTGATAACGTTCCTAAAGAGTTGCAGTCGAAGAATTTTAATATTGAGGACGGGGTTGGGTGTGAGTCCTGTCATGGTGGTGCTGTTGAGTGGCTTGGGTTACACGTCTCTGGCTTTGGCCAACGACAAGATTACTTAAATGCAGGTATTTACCCGACTGAGGATCCTAAAGCGCGCGCAAAACTTTGTCTTAGCTGTCACCTGAGTGATCCGAGAAAACCAATCACCCACCGAATCATGGGCGCGGGACACCCAAGATTGGCGTTTGAATTAGATACATTTACAGCCAATCAGCCAGCCCATTATCGAATTGACGCTGACTACAAGCAGAGAAAACAGCAATCTAGTGGCGTTAAGGTGTGGGCTGTTGGACAGGCCATGGCCGCGCAAATCACGGTTGAAGCACTAATGGACAAGAACCGTAATTCGGCTGGTATTTTTCCTGAACTTGTTTACTTTGACTGTTACGCATGTCACCACTCCATGGAAGAGCCACGTTGGGAAAGACGGGAGTCGGTAAATATTGGACCAGGCGTGCCACGTTTAAATGATTCCAATCTCGTAATGCTGCGCGTATTGGCAAATGCAGTGGACCAATCTATGTCTACGCGCTTGCTGGAGCAAACACGAGCTCTGCATCAGTCTGCATCTGAAGGACAGGAAGCAACACTTAAAGCGTTAGCGGAGTTGTCTACAACTGTTGATGCGTTGGTTGAGACGTTTGCAACCACTGATTTTGATGTCCAAGCGATGTGGAATATATATGACTCGCTTGTTTCTGAGGGGCTCAAAGGTGAGTTTGTCGACCTGATAACCGCGGAACAAGCGACTATGGCGATTGGTTCAATACTTGCTGCGATAGAGACTACGGGTGCTGCAGTAGATTTGAACCCATATAACGAAGCGTTGTCGAAAGCCTACGCAGCCATTGATAAGTCAGATTCATATACGCCAGCGACTTATACCGCTGCACTGAAATCTTTGGCGGCAGCACGGAAGTAATTTGTTAATTAATTAATTCAATATCGAAACGCTAGATATGGATTTTTTTGAAAGAAGGTAGCCGGCAGCATGAATAAGTATGGATCGAAATGTTTAGCAGTAGTATTCGCGATAGTGACATTGTTGATTGCGCCCGCCGCATTTGCGGAGAGAAATCCCGTTGAATTAGCAGATGGGAACAGTGCTCACCTAGATGTTTTGATGAATGACGAATTCCCATCCGCCACGAAATGTGCAATGTGTCACCAAAAGCAATTCTGGGAATGGGCTTCGTCAAACCATGCTTATGCGTCGGTTTCTCCTATGTTTCATAAATTCGAACAGGCTGTAAATGCATTGACTGACGGTACGATGGGGACTTTCTGTACGCGTTGCCATCAACAGGTTGGAACACAGAAAGGTGAACCGCGTGAGCTGCCGCTCTGGGATCGAAGTATTGTGGCAAGAGAAGGCATCACCTGTGTTA
>CAJXPC010000218.1 GCA_913057845.1 uncultured Pseudomonadota bacterium | reverse complement strand
CGAGATGTAGAGAGGTCTCGTGGGCTCGGAGATGTGTATAAGAGACAGGTTTCAGACAACGTAAAGACAAGGGGACGATAAGTATTTCCTGTTGCTTTAGTTTATCCTAATTAGATGAAAACACGTCTCAAGACAAGCTTATTTATACCGCTAATTTGTGTGGTTTTTTCGACGCAGGCTGCGGATAAACTTCCGTGTGTGGGTGATGATCATGCAACATGGACGAACTGTCACGGGACGCTAGAGACCGATAATCTGTACTTCGTTGGCGATTTTTTTGATGGAGCACCACATGGCGAAGGTGTGCTTAAAGACTCATTTGGAACCAAGTACCAAGGAGAGTTTGAGGAAGGGAAGAAAGAAGGTCGTGGTGAGATGACGTTTGGCTCTGAGCACCCGTTATCAGGCTCTACGTATGTTGGACAATTTAAAAATGACATGCCCCATGGCCATGGTCTGATGCGTTATCTCAATGGCGCAAACTATAAGGGGGCTTATCAGCTTGGTCGGTTTCATGGACATGGTTCCATGATGTTTTCAAACGGCGATCACTATCGAGGTGGTTACAAGAACGGATTAAAAGAAGGCTTTGGGATCTATACCTATGTGGATGGGGCGCGTTACGAGGGGCTTTGGCGGAACGACCATGAACATGGTCGTGGCCGGCAAATTTACGCGAGTGGTGGCAAATATGTGGGGATTTTTCAAAATGGTGCACCAAACGGTGAAGGCGTTTATACGTTTTCTAACGGTGCGTCGTATAAAGCAATGTGGGTTGACGGTGAACCCCTCCAAGCAACGATCGAGAATCTGCCTTTGAAGAATTAAATTATTCTTATAAGTCTAGTTTTTGGTGATTCCACCACGGCAGTGCTGAGTGCGGTCTCAAGTCCAATTCATGTGTCCATGCGGAAGGATGTTGGTGCGCTAGGTGGAAGTAACTCTCGGCAATTTGATCCGGAACCAATAAGCCGTTTTTCTCATAGCCTTTTCGTTGTTTGAGATCCTCAAATGCATCGGGTCCTAACATCTTCCCAAGTGTGTCCGGTGCATCTATTAATCCATCGATAACAATATGTGCGATATGAACGCCTTTGGGGGCGAACTCTGCATTTAATGATTGGCACAGCATACGACGTGATGCCATTGTCGCGGCGTGTGAGTGCTGGCCGCCATTTCCTCTTACCGATGCGGTTGCTCCCGTGACGAGAAGGCAGCCCGATGATCGCTGCACCATATAAGGCATGAGACTTTTGGCAAGACGGAATAAACCGAATGTGCCCAGCTTCCAGCCTAGTTCAAATACTTTGTGTGTTGTACTGTCCAAATTTCGATCGCCAATCTGAGCGCCTATGTTATAAACCGCGGTGTGAATTTCACCAATTTCAGTCTCAATTTTTGTGACGAGTGCTTCGAGATGATCGGGTGTGGTGACATCTAGAATAAACCCCGACGCTTGATGTCCACTTTCGATGAGCTCATGAATTGATTTATCGAGGCCAGCTTGATCGCTGCGTCGGACCAAGCAAATATGATACCCATCCTTAGCAAACCGTCTTGAGGTAGACATACCAATTCCCGCACCTGCCCCGATGATTAAACAAACTTTAGGCATCTTATTTTCCATTTTTTTGGTTATGTTGTTTTATTTAAGCTCTACGTTTAATGCCAACAGTCACGGTATCAGGCTTTGACCAGTTTTCATCAATCCATGGGTCACCATCTATGTAGGCTTCAAGCATCTTGAGGGAATCATTACCCCAAAAGATCTTGTCGTTATAATGAAACGAGGGCACGCCATAGACGCGATTTGCAATCGCCTCTTCGGTGTTTGTTTTGAGTTGTTCTTTAACAGCTGGGTCGCTGGGGTCTCGATCCAAGGTGATTCCATTTCGAAGTGCTGCAAGTTCATTTTCATCCCTCACATCAATGCCACGATTCCATACGAACTCAAAAATGCGATCACAGGTTTCCCGTGTTGGGTTACCTGAATTGGTCTCAGCGATCGCTAAACGTAGGAGGGCGAGAGGATTAAATGGATGGCTTTTCGGTAGTTGGATCGGTATCCCGGCTTCCTTGCCCTGCCACAATGCTTGTAGAAAGGTCCATTCTCTTCTGTGAGGAATTTCTGCGGGACCTAATTGGCCATAATGATTCAGTAATCCAGCGAATAAAATAGGCCGATAGGTAATCTCGGTTCGGTCATGTAAACCTCTACCGATTTGTTTAAATGCGAGGTAGGCGTAAGGGGAAATAAAATCCAAGTACATTGTAATGTTAGCCATACTGTAGACTCCAAATAAGTTATTTTATCTCCTTAGGTAGGAGGCTTGAGCGCAACACGCTTTTGATAAACAATGATAACCTCTTCAATTAACTAATAACAACGTCACTGAAATGCAATGGTCAGTTCACGAGGGGTGATATGCACGTAAATTGGGATGTCTTCACGCCTTGGTCTTCGTTGTTGGGTGGATGCCTAATCGGGCTTGCCGCTGCATTATTGGTGCTGACAAATGGAAAAATAGCAGGCATAAGCGGTATTGTGGCTGGTGTGTTTTCCGCTCGAACGCAAGAGCTAGGCTGGCGAGCGATGTTTCTTGTCGGCCTCATAGGTGCGCCAATGATCTACGGCTTATACGCGGATTTGCCGCAATCAGTGATTCAGACATCGTCAATTGGACTTGTGATTGCTGGGTTGTTGGTGGGTATCGGTACCCGTATAGGGGGAGGTTGCACGAGTGGTCATGGTGTGATCGGGTTGTCTCGTTTATCTTCACGTTCCTTGGTCGCTACCATCACTTTTATGTTGGGTGGTTTTGTTACGGTTTATGTCATAAATCATCTTTCTGTTCGGATGACGTCATGAGAAGTATATGGGCGCTTATATCTGGGTTAATTTTTGGATTAGGTTTGATTGTGTCGGGTATGGTTAATCCACAAAAGGTGATTGGTTTTCTCGACATATTTGGAGAGTGGGATCCTTCTTTAGCTTTGGTGATGAGCGGTGCAATTGGCATTGGTATTGTTACTTTTAATTATGTGGATAAACGCGTGACGACCCTTTTAGGGGATGACTTACAACTCCCTACGAACAGGACTGTTGATAAAAAATTGGTGCTTGGAAGTCTTATCTTCGGCGTAGGGTGGGGCATTGCTGGGTTTTGCCCCGGTCCGGGATTGGTTTCCCTGGGTATGGGTTATACCGATGCGTCAGTATTCGTAGTCTCCATGATTGTAGGCATGCTTATTTATCAGATGATTCGAAAAGATCGTCGATGAGTTTTTCTGTTGATCGCGTTTCAGGTAACCCATGTTAGACGTACGAAATTTAGGCTTTTCTCGAGGCAAAAATATTTTATTTGAGGCATTGAACTTTTCGCTGACCTCAAGTAGTGCGATGCGTGTGACTGGATCTAACGGGTCTGGTAAGACCACGTTACTGCGATTGTTGTCAGGGTTATCTCGTCCGGATCAGGGAATGGTCTGTTGGAGGGGGGAGTCAGTCACGAAAAACCACAGCGAGTTTGTTAAATCAGTCAATTTTGTTGGGCATGATGATGGCTGTCTCTTATACACATCTCCGAGCCCACGAGACCTCTCTACATCTC
>CAJXPC010000217.1 GCA_913057845.1 uncultured Pseudomonadota bacterium | reverse complement strand
GAGATGTAGAGAGGTCTCGTGGGCTCGGAGATGTGTATAAGAGACAGCATCAATGTGACCGTTAAGTATTAGCGATTTTCCATATTTAGATTTCGCCCGATGGATCCCAACAATATTGTCATGGCCATCCCATTCTCCGACAGAGGGAGAGTACCCTTCGACATTTTTGAGTGCGTCGTGATTGATGCCAAAACGATCAATATCAAGGCCTAAGCTTACAAAAGTTTCCTCCATGAAATTTTGCGCGCTATCCTCTTGGCCAAGTAGACTCGGATGTTTAATTAGATTGCAAATGAAAGAAGTGATCTCTTCACGTTGTTCCTCATAGACAGAGTTGATATCTTGAGTTAATCCGTGATCTTGAGTGTTATCAAAAGTTTTCATTTGTGTATGGTCCTAATCATTTGCGACTGTTGTTGCCATTCGTCTTCTTGTAAGAGACGCCATTGAATTTTTCCAGATGCTGATCGAGGTAATTCGATGACAAATTCAACAAGCCTAGGGATCTTATAGGAGGCCATGTGCTCTCGTGACCAATCGATGATCTCTTTTTCTGAAGTACTATTTTTATAAGCCTCTTTCAGCACAATCATCGCTTTAACCGTTTCTCCCCGTCTGGGGTCTGGCGATGAAATGATCGCTAATTCTTTGATTGCAGGATGCTTGTATAGAGTCGCTTCTACTTCTGCGGGCCAGACTTTAAAGCCCGAGGCATTGATCATGCGTTTAATTCGATCAGAGATATAGAAAAACCCATCCTCATCGTAGCGACCAAGGTCGCCGGTTCTAAAAAATCTATCTCCATTAATTTCAATGAAACTCTCTTTATTAGCATCATCTCTCTCCCAATAACCAAGCATTATTTGAGGCCCAGACGCGACAATTTCACCCGTTTCATTGGGACCCAGTTCACGCAAGGTTTCTGGATCAATGATTGTGGCCATTGTGTCAAACGTGGGTATGCCGAGACATTGTTTACGCAAATCTTGAGGCGGGTTCATGTGCGTTTGTGAGATCGCCTCAGTCATCCCGTACCCTTCCATGTACCTGATGCCGCACCGGTCGAATAGTTCTTGTGCGACTGATTCTGGCATGGATGAACCACCACCAAAAATATTCTCTAATGAGCTCAGATCACGCGTTTCGACTGTAGGTTCTGCCAGTAGATCGACCACCATGGTAGGCACATTGGCCCAATGCGTGCAGGCGTATCTCTCAATTAATTCTCCGGCAATTTTTGGATCCCACCTCGGTAAAATAACTAGTGAGCCAGATGCTGCGACTCCAGCATTCATGCTGTGCTGCATGCCGGTGACATGGAATAGTGGTGCGGTAGTGAGTAGAACAGAGGTTGAGCTCATGCCTTCCCATAGTACTGCGCCTTCTATGTTTCTCATGATGGTTTCATGCGTATGCATACACCCTTTCGGTCGTCCTGTTGTTCCGGATGTATACAAAATTGCAGCAAGGTCACTGAGATTAATTTCAGTTTGTTTAAGATTTATGTTTTCTTGCGGAATACTTGACCAATCCATCACTTGAGCTATGTTGAAAGCTATTTTTTCTTCAGCAATGTTTGTTGGGATTTCACCTATAAAATCTTTTGCAATGAAGTCGGAGTATGTTGCGACGATGAGTCGATCTATAAAATTTTGATCGAGCGCATCCTTAAATTCTTTAACAACGTCTTGACTGGCGATGGCTACCCGAGCCCCAGAGTCTGTGCAGTAGTGGTTGATTTCGTCTGCGACGTTCATCGGGCTGATTGGAACGACGAGGCCTCCCAGCGCCAAAATTGCGTAGTAGCCGATAACAAACTGAGGCGACGATTGTAAGTCGAGAATAACTCGATCTCCTTTTTTTACATGGCAATCGTCGCGTAAGTATGCTGCGAGTGATTCAGTCTGCTTCAGTAGGTCTCGATAAGATATTGTAGTGCCGTAAAAAACAATGGCTGTCTTTTCTGGGAACCGCTCGGCAGATACGACCAGGTTTTGGAATATGGTTTTTGTTGGAGGCTCAAGCTTGCGGGGTAAGTGAGTTGGCCAGTGTTTGAAGTGTCTGCTTTGGAACATGGGTTTTTAGAGTATGTGATCTTTGGTTAATGTACTAAACGAAAACTATACCGAAATGTCCGCTCCGTTGTTGACTGTATACTCAAGCTTTAGACAAAAGGTAAGCGGGGAGAAAGTTATGTCGGATCAACCACTGAAAGGTAAAATTGCCGTTGTCACTGGAGCCAGTCGCGGGCTTGGTCGAGCCATGGCCATTAGCCTCGCAGAGGCGGGCGCGTCTATTGCCTGCGTTGGAAGGAATGCAGAGAAGCTCTCTGAGACGAAGGCGCTTCTAGACAAGATTGGCGTAGAGTCAGATACGTTTATTTGTGATGTTCGTTATGAAGATCAGGTCAACGATCTAGAAAAACAAGTCAGTAAGCGATTTGGGGCCATTCATATCTTAGTTAATAATGCCGGAACAGCCATCCGTAAAAACCTCATCGAGTTTTCTTTGGAGGAATGGAACACGGTTTTAGATACTAATTTGACGGGCGTGTTTCTTTGCTCAAGAGCTTTCGTCCCTCATATGAAAACGTATAAATGGGGTCGAGTGATCAACATCACTTCCATCATGGCGAACGTGGGCAGCATTGGGCGAGCTGCTTACTGCGCGTCCAAACATGGGGTCTTAGCCATTACTAAATCTATGGCTTTAGAGCACGCTGATGATGGCATTAATGTCGTGGCGATCAGCCCAGGTTTTTATGCGACAGACCTGACTGCACCATTGAGGTCTGATTCGTCCAAAAGTGACGACTTGTTATCAAATGTACCCGCTCGTCGTTGGGGGGATCCGAAGGAGATTGGTGAGATTGCTAGATTTTTGTGCACTGATGCAGCTTCGTTTATAACCGGGACTGATATTTTGTCCGATGGTGGCTGGGTTGCGCAGTAATTGTCTAAGGATTGACACGAGGAAGTTCTCATAACATGAAGACTGTAGTGGTTGGTGCGGGTGTCGTTGGAATGACCACGGCGTGGTTTCTTGCTAAGCGTGGTCATCAAGTAGAAGTGATCGATCGAGACTCTGGGTCCGGGCTAGGTACGAGTTACGCGAATGGTGGACAGATCTCTGTTAGTCAAGCCGAGCCATGGTCCAATCCTGGTGCACCATTTAAAATTCTTAAATGGTTAGGGCGTGAGGATGCGCCGCTTCTCTTTCGTATGAGGGCGGACTTGAACCAGTGGTCGTGGGGGCTTAGGTTTTTGTTTGAATGTCTACCGAGTAGAACGCGGCACAATATGCTGGATATTTTGAGGTTGGGTATTTATAGTCGCCAGTGTTTGCAAGAGCTTCGACAGAGTGAGGGTCTTGAGTATCATCAGGTCACAAAGGGTATTCTGCAGATCCACACTGACGAGTCCGAGTTTGCAGCCGCTAATTTGCGCTTGGCCTCCTTGCTTGAATATGGTTTGGACATGTCTGTGTGCGCGACTGACGAACTGATTCGAATTGAGCCTGCGTTACGGCAATCGACATTGCCTATTGTAGGAGCAACTTACGCTGCCGACGATGAATCGGGCTGTCTCTTATACACATCTGACGCTGCCGACGAATAGA
>CAJXPC010000216.1 GCA_913057845.1 uncultured Pseudomonadota bacterium | reverse complement strand
ATCTACACCTCTCTATTCGTCGGCAGCGTCAGATGTGTATAAGAGACAGGAATTCATGATGATCGGAATTGCAGCGCCATCCAAATTCATAGAGGTGATTACGTTGGCGTAGGTTGCGCTAAGATCCATGTCGCGATAAAGCCGCATTGTCGTCACGTCAGCACCGCCAATTCCAGTAGCATTCCCGTGACTCTCTGGGGTGATGCCAAGAACTACAATTTTTTTGACATGTAATCCGTTCTTCCACGCTACCGCACGTCGATTACGACCAGTGATGTTTGGATCGAATCCAGCACCGCTGATATTTTTCCCCATTTCTTCAATAATCAACACATCGATTTTTGAGAAATTGAGTTTCGGCATATTTTCTTTCGCAAGTAGTTGAAGCTTAGGTTCTTTTTCGTGGATCTGCTCCGCGGGAATGATCTCTATGATTGCGGTTTGATCAAAGGCATTTTCAACAATGCCCACTCCAAACAAGACGTTACGTTGATCCAGGTTTACATCACGGACTTTTGGCAGGAGCGTCGGGAACATATCCATGCCGTGTTGATGGTAGGTTGCGGCCCCATTTATTTTGCCAATGCCAATTGCGAGCATTTTCGTGAGCCCACTTTCAGTTGCCCCTCGAAATGAAGTGTGTGGCTTAATTCTGTTGATCACAACAATACCGTCGGCGTTGGCGGCCTGGGCATCCATATGCACGGGTGTGCCATCGTCTAAATATCCGACGATCTCGGTATTCATGCTGGCACGTATTGGCACAGACATTGTTTCCTCTGAGATGCCATATCCAGCGAGTACTTGCTTTTGTCCTACAGCGGTGGCGGCTCCGTGACTCCCCATGCAGGGAAATATGAATGGCTCCGCACCTAGTTTAATCAATTCGTGGATGACAGCTTTTGTAATGGCCGCAATGTTAGCAATGCCCCGGCTCCCACAGCCAACGGCTATTTTTTGGCCTGATGAGACTTTGTTTTTTATGGACTCTCTTGCAAATTCTTTTTGAACAGCTGATTCAATATCGTCTATTGTTGGTGCGTTGAATTTCTGTTGTACACGAACCATTTTGCTCAACGAAAAATCTAAACCCCCTGCAATCTCAACCTTTATTGTGTCTTGAATCATTGACGCGCCTCCGGGTGGTGGGATATTTGAAACACAAGCTCGTGTGGCTTAAATAAGGGTCGGGACCACATAGGGCCCTTCTGGTATTACCGCTAGACTAGGTTCCCCGTATAACTCTAAATTGTTAAGCACGCGAGAGCGAACAAATTCATCCAGGTTGTCTATGATGTTAACGCCCGTTAGTTTTTGGTCTGAGGCACTAAGGCCCTTCGAGTATAAATGAACATGGCCAATATTCATGATTTTCGTCTGCATTTGTGTTTGCCATTCATCCACCGCTGCATATGCTTTTTGAGCTATTTCGGCACAAAAAGCAGACACCCCTCTGCTGACAAGCGTTTGTTGCGCTTTCCTGAACTCCTCTGACCCCATCCCTTCAGCACATTCTGAAGCGATGATGAGGTCCCCACCGGGCTCTAGGATTTGATACGGGACAACCATTCCTTTAATTGTTTGATAGTAGGTTGCATCTAAAGGATAGCCCGCTGCACTTGTCACTACTGTGTTGAATTTGCGATGAATGGGTACAGAGAGGTAATCTTTTGCGAAAGCGACAGCTTCGAGGTGGCTGGCAATGATTTCCCCATAGTTAACTAATGATAGGTTTCTATGCTCGTCCAGTACGGTATTCACGCAGAGTATCTCTCCGAGCATGGACACAATTTCAAGCTGCTCTTGGTGTAGAGGGTTTCCATCGAGGATGCAGCTGTCAGCGTGAGGGTCTGACATGAATTTGTGGTTATGGAACGTCGTGATCGTATCTTTGTGGGCAATCCCAGGAGCGATAACTTTGCGCCCGCCAGAATAGCCTGCCATGAAGTGCGGTTCGACTAAACCCGTCACAATTTTGAGGTCAGCATTCACGAAACGTTTATCTAGTTTGACTTTTGTGCCTTTAGTCGTCGTGCCCACTAAGGTGTGCTCTTCCTCATTTTTGGCGAAATGATTGGAGACCTTAATGTTTTGAAGGATCCATGGATCTCTAATAAGTTGTTCAAGTTCCTTGCCCTCATTGGGCCTATGTAGCCCAGTTGCAATCAGTATTTCAATTTTTTCCTTTAAAATTCCGGCTTTAAGTAATACTGAGACGATCTCTGGAAGCAGCAAGTGGTTGGGGACTGGTCTTGTGATATCGCAGATTAGAATGCATGCATTACCCTTTGATCTGGCTTTCTCTGAGAGTGGTAATGAATTAATCGGGTGATTGAGCGCTTCCTGAATCGCCAATTTCGGATTGTTCTCGAATGGCATCAATGGTTTGCGGATTATTTCGGCCTTCCATGCCTTTTCAAGCATAAGTGGAATATTGCCCCGTCCAAAATTTAAGTCAATTTGCATTCGTTCACCAATTAAGACATGAGAGTTAACCTATCTAATTTTAAACGGTACTTGAGGTGCTTGTTCATTTGGCGAGATTCGGCGTTACATCATTGGAAGAAAATGGGTATGGTTTTAAGAAAAAAGATGATGGCTAATATGTTTAACGATAGGGCGACGATGCTGAGGCCGCGCACTAACCATAAGTTTGTGTTTGGTAAGGGCTCTTTCAATAGGGCTGCCGAAAGCAGTGATGCGACAAGCGATACCGCGGGCAGTAGCCCGAGAATAGGAATTACAACGAGGAACGTAAACACCTCATTAAAGGACTCGGGAGAGCGTATATTTGAGATCATCCACATTGCTACGACCCCAACAGTCACCAACAGAGCGCTCGATATGATGGGGTTTTGCATGGCCCATGAACTCGTGTTGGCGGTTTCTCGCGATTCTTCTTCCAAGTCTATTGCTCCTCAATCCAAGAAAAATCAGCCTTTAAAAGGGCTTTTTTCAGCATTAATTTGTGTCAAGGAACAGTGTATCAAACGATTCAACGCCTTTGATATTTAATCACCAGCCAATCCAGACATGAGTTTCATTAAAGTGAAGATAATAGACTCGCGGCCTTAACCAAGTTTTTTTCTAGCTAAGTCAATGATTGACAACAAAATCTGAAAACCTGATAATGCTCGGCTTCGTTCGGAGGGGTTCCCGAGCGGTCAAAGGGGGCAGACTGTAAATCTGTTGGCTCAGCCTTCGAAGGTTCGAATCCTTCTCCCTCCACCAGTAATTGTTATGTTTTTGTTTTTTTTTGTGAATTTTTTGGGGCGTTTGTATTAGCACTAAGAATTATAGGTTTCTCGGCGGCGTAAATTATTTGTTGTCGACGAGTTGCCGTTGCGCCTGCGGGTGTAGCTCAATGGTAGAGCTGAAGCCTTCCAAGCTTATGACGAGGGTTCGATTCCCTTCACCCGCTCCAAAATTGCTTAAGCCGCGTGCCCATGTAGCTCAGTGGTAGAGCACTCCCTTGGTAAGGGAGAGGTCGCGCGTTCAATCCGCGCCATGGGCACCATATTTATTTTATTTTTTGTGCGCAGTTTTTTTAGAGTTAGTAGTAGTTTAATAGGGGTTAATTATGGCAAAGGGAAAGTTTGAGCGGAACAAACCGCACGTGAATGTTGGAACAATTG
>CAJXPC010000215.1 GCA_913057845.1 uncultured Pseudomonadota bacterium | reverse complement strand
CCTCTCTATTCGTCGGCAGCGTCAGATGTGTATAAGAGACAGCACTTATTTGGGGATCTATAGCCTGCACTTCTTTGGATAGTTCATCGAGGCGAAATTGCGAAAAGGCTTGACGACCTTTTAAAAAAACGATTTCCGGCATGGAGTCTATGATTTTGAGTAAGATATCTTCAAACCAAGATTATAGCTGACGAATGCCCATCAAATGTCCGACCATAAATCAAATCGCCTATACTGAACCTATGCATAAGGTACCCGTCTACCAGACTGAGCAGATACGACAGATTGAGGAGTACTTATTCTCCCTCAATCCGAAACCTAACCTTATGGAGTCAGCAGGAAAAAATGTCGCTGACCTTGCGATTCAAGTCGCACCAACTCACGCTCGTTCGGCTTTAGTCATCGTAGGTCCTGGAAATAATGGCGGTGACGGGTACGTTACTGCCAGACATCTTAAACATGCAAATTTTCGCGTTTCAGTCCTCGCTCCACTCAATAAAAATCAGAGCTCTCCCGATGCGGTTAGCGCCCTCGAAAAATGGGAATCGGCCGGTGGAACAATCCAAAGCACTCTAAGTAATGAAGACTCCTATGATCTAATCATTGATGGGTTATTCGGTATTGGCTTAAAACGTAACCTGTCCGGCGAACTCGAAGAACTCGTTAAACATATTAATCGCCTGCCAGCTACGATCATATCCATCGACATACCGTCTGGATTAAGTGCGGACACAGGGAACGTCATGGGTTGTTGCATTCGAGCACACCATACCGTTACTTTTCTTGGATATAAAGTCGGTTTACACACGGGTCTTGGGCCAGATTATTCAGGCACAATCCATTTCAGCGACCTCAATATGGGACCTGTACCACCCCCTGATAACCATGGTTACCTAATCGGCAATGAGGTCCTAAATAATGTTCTGACACCAAGAGCCAAATCATCTCATAAAGGCACACATGGTCAGCTCGTTATCATTGGGGGCAGTGAAGGTTTAGTTGGTGCCGCGGTCTTATCAGGGCGCGCCGCTATTAAGTTAGGCGCAGGACGTGTTCTCATGGGTTTCGTCGATGCGGCATCACCCTCGATAGATTGGATGCAGCCAGAAATTATGATGAGAAAAGCTTCTGAGGTCATCCAACTTGATAGCACAACATGCATCGCCATCGGTCCCGGTCTTGGCGTCAGTAACATCGCGTACGATATTCTGACAAAGATCTTAGCTCTACCTATACCGATCGTCTTGGATGCTGATGCGTTAAATCTTATTGCACAACATCCTGCACTCGTGACGCTGACTAATAACCGTGACAACTCGACTGTACTCACGCCACACCCCGGTGAAGCAGCCAGATTATTGGACTGTTCTGTTAGGGAAATTCAAGCAAATAGAGTACAGGCAACATTAACCCTAGCAAGTAAGTTTAATGCGGAAGTGGTCCTTAAAGGTGTCGGTAGCGTGTGCGCATTTCCGGATGGCAATTGGTTTATCAATACAACCGGGAACCCGGGAATGGCCAGTGCAGGCATGGGTGACGTCTTGACAGGTATTATCGGTGCGTTTGTCGCTCAAGGAGCCTATAGCCACACAGCCCTGCTAGCTGCAGTGTATCTTCAAGGGCTAGCGGCAGATCAATTATCAAACGATGGCTGCGGCCCGATAGGAATGACCGCATCAGAAACAATTGATGCGGCAAGAATAATATTCAACAAACAACGAAATGCTAACGTTACACCACTTGTATAGTGGTCAGCGATATAAAATATAGAGGATATATCAATGTCAGATCACGCTAACTCAGTCGATGCCATTATTATCGGCGCAGGATTCTCAGGACTGTATCAACTGCATACCCTTCGAGATCAACTAAATCTTAGCACGATCGTATTAGAGGCCGGTGCAGACCTAGGGGGCACCTGGTTTTGGAATCGTTATCCTGGGGCCCGCTGTGACTCGGAAAGCCACTCCTACTGCTATATGTTTTCTGAAGAAATCTATAAAGAGTGGAACTGGTCAGAACGCTATCCTGGCCCAGAAGAAATTCGAAGTTATCTCAATTTCGTTGCTAAAAAACTTGAGCTCAGAACTCATATTAAGTTCAACACTCTTGTCACCAGCGCCCACTTCATCGAAGAAGCAAATGAATGGGAACTAACAACAAAAGACGGAGCCACCTACCGAGCGACCTATTTAATTACTGGAATTGGCTGTATCTCTTCTGCAAACATTCCAAACATCCCCGGCCTAAATGACTTTAAAGGCGAGTGGTATCACACAGGGAATTGGCCACACGAAGAAGTCTCATTTAAAGATAAACGAATTGGGCAAATCGGAACTGGGTCTACTGGAATACAAGCTGCACCCGTAATCGCAGAAACTGCCGGCCATCTTCATCTGTTTCAGAGAACCCCGAACTACAGTGTCCCAGCTCGCAACGTGCCGCTCACTGATGAATGGAAGCAATACGTCAATAAAAACTTTGGAGAAATCAAACAAGCTGTCCAATCGACTCCAAATGGGCACGCATTTCGGATCTCAACAACTAAAGTGTTTGAACAATCAGAGGATGAAAGACAAGCCGTCTATGAAAAGGCTTGGGGAAAAGGTGGGCTTCAATTTAGAGCGACCTATCAAGATCTAACCACGAACAAAGAGGCAAATGACACCGCAGCTGAATTTCTAAAGAAAAAAATCAGAACTATAGTGCAAGACGAAGAAACGGCTGAAGCACTCGCCACTATTGACTATCCCTATGCCGGAAAGCGCCCACCTATCGATACAAACTACTTTGAAACATTCAACAGGGATAATGTGTCACTAGTTAACCTAAAGAAAGAAAGCATTGTCAAAATAACAGAGGATGGAATACAAACCACGACTCGACACATCCCGTTAGATATGATTGTCTTTGCAACAGGGTTTGATGCCATCACTGGAAAATTCTTTGAAATGGACATTCGAGGTCGAAATGGACTCTCGTTAAAAGAAGCATGGAAAGAGGGGCCGAAAACCTATCTGGGCTTGCAAACGCCAGGCTTTCCTAACCTATTCACCATCACCGGACCCGGAAGCCCATCTGTGTTGTGCAATATGCCTGTACCTATCGAACAGCACGTCGAATGGATTACTCAATGCGTTGAACATATGAGACGTAATGAGATTGATACGTGTGAGGCAAGCCAAGAAGCTGCTGACGAATGGGTGGAACATGTCAATGAGGCTGCGAATGCCACACTTCTTGTTACCGTCCCGCATTCTTGGTATTTAGGTGCGAATGTCGAAGGTAAGCCACGTATATTCATGCCTTATGCAGGTGGTATGACTCGATATAGGGTGTTATGCGAAGATGTCGTTAAAAATCAGTATGCCGGCTTCATCATGACCTCTAAAACCGCCTCAAATGATTCCACAAAAAATCTAACTAATCATAATTTTGATGCCGCAAAAAAAATCACGACTCCGGGCATTTGAACTGGGTTCATAAAGACACAAATGACTATGCTAAGCCATCAAGGATTTACACAAACTCAGCCCAAGTACAGTCATTAGAATTGATCCGAACACGTGAATGCCGATAAGGATTGCGGCCCAGCCCACTCGGCCGCTTTGAATGAGCTGCACTGACTCAACCGAGAAAGTAGAAAACGTAGTCAGTCCACCCAA
>CAJXPC010000214.1 GCA_913057845.1 uncultured Pseudomonadota bacterium | reverse complement strand
GGGATTTCAGCTGATCAGTTCGACGCCTTAGATGCGGCGGCCTTGGGTGGACTAAAATCAGAGAATCTCGGAGGCCTTGGAGCCGATGTCTTCTCAGCTATGAGCGAAGACGATCTTGCGAACTTAGATGCGACCGAAGTTAAAGAAATGGCTGGCGAGGACTTTTCTAAGCTGGTCACTAACCTCAATGAGTTCAGCGTGACACCAGACACCGTCGCTGAATTGCTTCCAGAGGGCTGGAATATAGATTCAGATGGGGATCTCACTGCTCCACCGGGAGCAGGGTTAGCATTTGCGACGTTGGAAAGAGCAGCTTCAACAGATGGTGAAGCCACCATCGCGCCTCTTCCCGACCTTTCTACAAACCTATCACTTGGGGGTGGTAGCGGTGATAACAGTGTCCTGGGGGGGATGGATAACGCGCTTGCTGCGGCGAACGTCAGTGGACTTGGTTTCACTCAAAGAGCGGATGGGATCTTAAATGTTGGCACGGCAGACGGCTCAGCCCCTGCCGCAGCATTTATTCCAGATGCGACAAAAATGGTACAGGCACCTGAAGGCTCTCCTGCCGGTCTGACTGTGGATGAAAAAACAGGCGGGTACGTGGTAATTACGGATCAAGGCTATCAGATACCATTGCTCCCCTCGATTGCTAATCCTACAGAAGTCGCTGACCTACTGCCCGATAGTGAGATAGAAGTGGGTGCAGGCGGACAAACCTCTATCAGTAATGTTCCGAGTGAGGATGGCGCAACTTCCTCAAAAATTGCGGGTATTGCAAGTCCTATACTGGAGACTTCAGAACAGGATGCCGGTACTTATCGTAGTGGAACCGGCGCAGACGCTACAGTTAAGATAGTGTATGAAGATGGCACCGCGCAGACACTAAAACCTGCAATAAATGACCAGACTGCATTTGAATCAGCGGCTAGCGCGCTTGGTGTTGAGGATTTGGTCTTTAAGGTTGATGGATCGGTTAGTCTGACCCTTGGCGGTGCAAATATAAACTTAAAGCCTTTGTTCGATATCGAAGCAGGTGCTGAAGGAACTAAGGTTACACCTTCGATCCTCAGTGAGGACGGGCGGTATTTCGTAATCAGCAGCAATGGTGATAAACAAGAGTTTGTTGCTGGCTCGTAGAGGGTAAAAATTCGCAGCACGAAAGGTTGCTAATTAAAAAAGCTGGCAAATAGTTGTCAGCTTTTTTTTGCATAGCCGGTTTTCTAATAGCTCATGGATAGAATCTTGCTCGAACTTCTTCAGACGTACCGTGGGCATACAGTATGAATGATGTGCTTAGCAGGCAAATTGAATGCTGGAGTAATGACCGACTGACCCGGTGCAATTGGTCCGAGTGATTTAGCGATCACTTCAAGCTCAGAACCAGCTGCTTTATGCACGACTCCTGAGACACCGCTACCCGCTAACAGACTTGGGTGAGCAGAGAAGACGATGATATCTGCAATGCTTTGTAGGATGTCTCTACCTTGAATATCGATTGTAAGCTTCAAAATTATCCGATTTACTCGACCGGCATACACATAAGGTCTTCAGCTATCGTGAGCGGTCCAGAGTAAACTTCTTTTAACGCAACCAAATTAGATTCGAAATTTTGATTGATAGAGAGGTGACTTAATATCAAGCGGCCGACTTCCGCTTCGTTTGCAATCTTTCCCCAGACGCTCGGCTTGGCGTGCAAATCAGCTCTTCCCGATCCATCTTCGTTGCCCGCAAAATGCACTACCAACAAGTCCACATCCTTAACAAATTCTACGAAGCTAGGATCGGTTCCATTTTGATCGCTGCTGAACGCTATGCTCTGGCCGCCGACCTCTACCCGAAAACCTAGAGCAGGAACATCACCATGAGGAACCCCGAGCGATTTAACAACAACAGAGTTTTCATTTAGGATTTCTGTGGCGTCGCCATTAATGTCCACTTCGATTGTTTGGAATTGAAATCTGTCATTCAAAACCCGGAACACGCCATCAATACCAAAGAGGCCGTCAATGAACTCCCCGATAGAGGGAAACGCTTTGTCACCCGAGGGGCCAACAACCGTCAATGGGCCGTTCTGAGGCCACAGTAGCGCAGGTAATTCAGCGGAGTGATCGGGATGAAAATGACTGATAGCCAACAGTTGAAGGTCAGCTATATTTGCTCCAGCCTCATGAAAATGCGCAAAGGTACCGCCACCAGCATCGATCATGATTCTGCTTTGACCGTCTATCCACAACAAATAGCCTGCGGATGCTCTACCATTTCCAAAAGGGCCACCAGAACCCAGAATTTGTAGGGCGAAATCGTTCGCACCACAGTTATTAGCTTCTTCTTCCTGAGCAAAGACAGGTGACACAATCAAGGCGACTAAAAATAGTATGTTTTTCATTATTATTCTCTAGGGGCAGATCTTTCGTCCAGAATAATATGTAATAGCAAAATAGGGAACCTTTCTGTGCAAGTTGGGCTACCCCCGGGGGTGGGGTCTGGATATGGCCATTTTGAGGTTTTAGGGGTGGGGTCTGAGTCCGCTTGACGCGCGGGGTTATAATACAGGTCATTCCACCACACAGAGGGCCTAAATATGCAGATCAAGCGGTTACTGGACGATCGAGAGGTGTTTGCTGGCGATAAATTGTTTGATGCTCAGGGGCGCCCCTATGGCTTTGTAGAGCATTCTGGTGGTGAGCTAGTGGTTAAATCGGAAGACGGGTGCACTGCCCAGTTTAAACCTGATGAGCTGGGCTGCTATGTTATTCGCGTGAACAGGACTGATCGAGGACTGGCTATAACTGAAGGTTCAAACTAACTGAAAAAATCAAACTTTTCACTATTATTTATCGGAAATATTTCTCCCAGATTTTCAAGGCCAAGATAACTGCGAAGCGCATCGTGTACATGGCTAGTTAAAATTTTAGCTCCAAATCCAGATGGTTGAAGTGTGGCCGGATCGATACCAACTGCATTTTGCCCCTCATCAGAGCCTTGAACTACTCGATTTGAATAACTCACTCCGTTTTCCATGACCATATAACTACCAATCGGCCAATGATCCTTGCCTTGATGTTCATTATAATATGGCGTTCTTGAGAAATCGCTCCCTACGACGACGATCAACCGATCTGCTATACCCGCCTCCGCGGCTTTATCCCATAAGTAATTAAGCCCTTCAGTCAGTTCAATTAACGCGAGACTCTGATCCCTGTCATGATTCGCATGCGTATCAAACGCCCCAGCCCAGAGATTAGCACTAACACTCACTCCGGATTTAAACGCAAGCACAGCGAAATCTGCTTGAGTACTGAGATAATTATTTTTGGGCGCAGGATCTAACCCAGTTCGCAGTGTATCTGCAAATTTGAGCAGCGGCGCAGTGTTTTCCATAGACGACATATAACTATCAATCAGCAGTCTATTTCCTGCCACTAATGTTTGATCCGTAAGCAGTATTTTAGAATCATAAGTGTGAACTTGTTTTATGATTTCCCATAACTCAGGGTCGATCATGCTGGTACTATAAGATTGATTTGGCTTCAATAAATTCGAAAGTTGCCCCGCCGAATGATCAAGCATCGTATGCCTGATTAAACCCTCCGTCCTATCAAGCCCTCCAAAGCTTATAAATGACATGGGCTTTTCTGGCGCAAATGTGGCCGAATACAACGATGGCAGAGTAGGAAACCCCGACGCCGTCCTTCC
>CAJXPC010000213.1 GCA_913057845.1 uncultured Pseudomonadota bacterium | reverse complement strand
TCTACGCCTCTCTATTCGTCGGCAGCGTCAGATGTGTATAAGAGACAGTTCCGGCACAGCGATTTGACAATATCCTCAGGAGTTTTGCCAAAGTTTCCATTTTTTGAGATGGTTAATCGGGCTTGCGGCTCAAGATTCGAGACAAATACAATTGAGTCGGGATGGATTTCTGTGACGTCGATATTCGGATGAGGGGCGATAGAAAACTGATTCCAAACGATGTCGGGTGTAAGTATAGAAACTGGGGTGTTTTGAGGAGACATTAGTAGCGATGCCGCTACCAGTGCTCCGCCTAATATAAGAAATGCTTTTTGTAGCTTGCTGAGTGATTTCATAACGTCCTAACGGTATAACAAAACCGTAGCGATATCCAAGTTTTTTATATCGCGAGCGATAACTTGCAGCACTCATGGTATTCTGTATACCAAATGCATATATGGGGGAGCCTGTGGGTTTATTAAAGCAAATTGAGGCGTTGCCGGATTTAACAGATCAGGTATACGAACGTCTGCTTGAGGCGATTTGTACCGCACAATTGACTCCAGAGACGAGAGTTACACAGCAAGGGCTAGCGGAGTCGTTAAACGTGTCTCGACAGCCCGTGCTTCAGGCTCTTGGACTACTGCGAAAAGATGGATTTGTCGTCGATGCCGGACGAAGGGGGCTGATGATCGCACCTATTAATCCAGACGTCATTCGTCAAACGTATCAGGTGAGGTCCGTCTTGGATGGTCTTGCGGCGCGAGAGGCGGCAAAGCAAGGTGGTGTGCTAGATTTCGGGCTCATTTCTGAAGGGCGGCAGGCGGGTCAAGGTGGCAAAATATCTGCACTCATAAAAGCAGACTTAAGGTTTCACTATTCAATTTACCAGGCATCTGGGAACACGATGATCAGGGAGTCAGCCGAATTTCATTGGCAGCATATCAGAAGGGCTATGGGTGCGGTCGTTGCTCAGCTCAGTGATGCAGATGTGATTTGGGACGAACATGAGGCAATACTTTTGGCGATCAAGGTTGGCGACAGCGTGTTGGCTGAGCGCCTGGCCCGTGCACACGGAGAATCTGCTGGTGACTCTTTGGCTAATGCGCTTGATCGTATTTCTTAAAGATGACTGAAATTTTGAATATTAACTGATAAGTAAGGATGTTAAATGAAACAACTTAGTGTATCTCAAATTCAGGAATTTGAAGATCAAGGGTATTTATTTTTCCCGTCATTATTTGAGCAATCTGAAATGATCGCGCTCACGTCACAGCTCGATGATGTTTTTTCTAGGGAGGTTGAATATAACGTGCGGGAGAAGAATTCCAATTCTGTTCGAACGAGTTTTGCGGTTCAAACATATAACCCAATGTTTGCGAGACTGGCCCGCCACCCCCGCATGGTTCGACCCGTTGAACAGCTTTTCGACGAGTCAGTCTATATGCATCAATTCAAAGTAAATGCTAAAGCAGCTTTTGATGGTGATGTCTGGCAGTGGCACCAGGATTTTGGGACTTGGCATGCAGATGATCAAATGCCAGAAGCGCGGGCGATGAACATTGCAATTTTCTTGGATGATGTCAATGAATTTAATGGCCCACTTATGTTGATACCTGGAAGTCATAAATTGGGTGTTTTAGAGGCAGGGCATGATACTCAGACGACCAGCTACCCATTATGGACTCTTGACTCAAAAACGATTTCTTCGTTGGCGAATAAGGGTGGTATTGTCGCACCCAAGGGTCCGGCCGGTTCGATGCTTTTATTTCATTCTTGCTTAGTTCATGCGTCGGGACCGAATCTCTCTCCTTGGGACCGACGAACGGTATACCTCAGTCTAAATGCGGTTTCTAACCATATCAGACGATTTAAGCGGCCAGGTTATCTTGCGCATAGACAGTTCGATCCAATCGAATGCCTGCCTGATGATTGTTTGCGGACAGAATGTAATGTTGATCTGCCGTGGCGTGATGGAATTCCCCAAGATGAGTTGGTGGTGGTTTAGAGATTCAAATAAATTACAAGGAATAAAGCGTGAATTTATATTCAAAGTTGCAATTGAGAGCTGCTGATGGTAACCCCTTACGGGTTGCTGTTATTGGAGCGGGAAAGTTTGCGTCAATGTATTTGGCGCAAGTACATAAAACGCCAGGGATTCATGTTGCTGCGATAGCCGATATCAACCCTGAGAATGCGCTTGAAAATTTGCATAGAATAGGTTGGCCCCAAGCACGTTATCAAGCGAGATCTATGGATGAGGCCATGAAGTCCGAGAGCACTTGGGTGACAGACGACTGGGAGGCGGTTGTGGCAGACCCGAGGATTGATATTGTTATTGAGGCTACGGGTAATCCGCCTGCTGCAGTAGAGCATATTCTCGGGGCATTGAGTCATCAAAAACACGTGATCAATGTGACGGTTGAGGCCGATGCCCTTTGCGGTCCCTATCTCGCTCAGTTCGCGCGCGCTAAAAACGTCATTTATAGCTTGGCGTATGGTGACCAACCTGCGCTCATTTGCGATCTGGTTGATTGGGCAAGGGCAGCTGGCTTTAATGTCATTGCTGCAGGAAGAGGGCACAAATGGATGCCACATTATATGCAATCGACCCCTGAGACGGTCTGGGGTTACTATGGGCTTACGCCTGAACAGGCAGAGCGAGGTGGACTCAATCCAAAAATGTTTAACTCATTCTTGGATGGATCAAAACCTGCGATTGAGAGTGTTGCAGTGTGCAATGCTACAGGATTGAGTGCGCCGCCCAATGGACTAGAATACCCTTCTGGCAGCATTGATGATATCCCCAATTTAATGAGGCCAAAATCGGTTGGTGGCTGTTTGCACCAAGCCGGTCAAGTAGAAGTTGTCTCTTCATTGGACGCGACGGGAGCGCCGATTCCCTACGATATTCGCTTCGGCGTATGGGTGGTGTTTGAAGGGGACACCTCGTATATTCGGCACTGTTTTGAAGAGTATGGTGTCAAAACAGATGACACTGGACGATATGCATCACTGTATAAGCGGTGGCATTTGATAGGGTTGGAGGTGGGCATCTCGGTTGCTTCAGTTGGCGTGCGTGGTGAACCCACGGGGGCCCCAACGGGGTTTCGTGCAGACGTTATGGCCGTTGCAAAGCGAGATCTAAAGGCAGGAGAGATTTTGGATGGCGAGGGCGGGTATACCGTGGTTGGTCAATTAGCGCCAGCGGATAAGTCGCTTAAGTTGGGCGCGCTTCCGCTGGGATTGGCGCACGGGCTCAAATTAAAGAATGTTAAGAGCGCGAGTCAACCTGTAACCTGGGAAGATGTCGAATTCGATGAGAATGCGATCGCGATTAAAGTGCGTCGTGAGATGGAATCAACATACCGTTAGATGTTTTTGACGAGTGAACAAGGTAATTAAATAAAAAATAATATGGCTCAATACGTTTATAGCATGATGGGGGTGGGAAAAATTGTTCCACCTAAGCGAGAAATACTTAAGAACATATCTCTTTCATTTTTCCCTGGTGCAAAGATTGGTGTTTTGGGGGTTAATGGTTCTGGCAAATCCAGTTTGCTACGCATTATGGCGGGCGAGGATAAAGAGATAGAAGGTGAAGCAACACCAATGCCTGGGATTCGCATCGGATACTTGCCGCAAGAGCCGGATTTAAATCCGGAGCAGTCTGTTCGAGAGCTGTCTCTTATACACATCTCCGAGCCCACGAGACCTCTCTACATCTCGT
>CAJXPC010000212.1 GCA_913057845.1 uncultured Pseudomonadota bacterium | reverse complement strand
CTCTCTATTCGTCGGCAGCGTCAGATGTGTATAAGAGACAGCCTAAGGATCCAGGTGTGATTCAAATTTTGAAGAAAATGGCACCTGCTGTAGTGGGGGTCTCTGCAGCTCAAATCTCATTGGTTATCAATACAAATATCGCATCTAGAATGCAGACAGGTAGCGTGAGTTGGTTAACTTATGCAGATCGATTAATGGAGTTGCCGGTTGGGTTACTGGGCGTTGCGATGGGTACTGTTATTTTGCCAGCGCTATCTATGTCGGTGGCGAATAAAAAAAATGCAGAGTATCAGGTCACATTAGAGTGGGCCTTAATCCTCATGTTGGTTATCTCAATACCGAGCGTGTTAGGACTAGTTGCTCTATCTGGACCTATTCTTATGACGCTGTTTATGCGAGATCAGTTTTCTTTCACAGATGTATCCATGACGCAAGCGGCATTCTGGGGGTATGGCGTCGGTTTGGTCCCTATTGTAATGATCAAACTCCTTGCCCCTGTTTTTTACGCCAATAAAGACACCAAGACGCCGGTACGAATTGCTATCAAAGCTGTGATTTTTACACAGCTACTAAACGTTATTTTTTGGATGTTGTTGCCGGATCATGTGAAGCATGCAGGATTGGCTTTAGCTATTTCAGGAGGAGCCTGGTTAAACGCTGCGATGCTCATCACAGGATTGCGTAGGCGAGGACTATTTGTCGTCAGTAATAATTGGATATTGGTTTGCAGAGATTGCGCGGTAGCGGCTGGCGTAATGACTTTGATTGTTAGCTGCGTCTCTCTTAACATTGAGTGGTTGAATTTTGATTCCTGGGGACGGGCTGGATTGCTTCTGGCCGTGATACTGCTCGGGCTTATAGTCTACATACTTGGTTTAAAAGTACTTGGTCGCCAATTAAAAGAACTTTTGGTTGTGACGCAACGGCGAGCCTAAGTGGCTTATCCTCTTAGCGCACTTGCTTGCCGACGATGGCGTCAACAGCTTTACGATTAAGGTGTGGGGCAAACATGGAGATGAAATCGTAAACATACCCGCGCATATAGGTATTTTTTCGTATGCCAATACCAGTTGTGCTTGGTTCGAACAGATGGCTGGCGTCGATAGCCCTGATCTTCGTATCACGCACTGGGTCGTAAGCCATCATCGAAACTATCCCTATGCCGAGACCGAGTTCCACATACGTTTTAATTACGTCTGCATCTACGGCTGTCAGTACGATGTCTGGCTTTAAGCCTTTTGTTTCAAAAGTTTGTTTGATGATCGGGCGACCCGTGAAAGTAAAATCATAAGTGATTATCGGATATTCACAAATCTCTTCTAACGAGATGTTTACACTCTTCAATAGAGGATGCCGAGGTGGCGTCAGGATACAACGATTCCACTGGTAGCAAGGCAGCATCGCTAGCTCGTTCGTTAGGGAGGTCGCCTCTGTCGCTATTGCGATATCCGCTTCTCCAGAACAGGCCATTTCGACTATGCGTGAAGGACTTCCTTGGTATAGCGATAATCGTACTCCAGGATACTTTTCGCGAAATAGCTTGATGACGACAGGCAGTGCGTATCGAGCTTGTGTATGCGTTGTCGCAATGGTTAAGCTGCCTGACATTTTGTTAGAGAATTCGCCACCAATCGTCTTTAGGTTACTTATTTCACTAAGGGCAGCTTGAGATTTTTTGATAATTTCTTGCCCTGGCTCTGTAATGCCAACGAACCTTTTTCCTCGCCTAATAAAGATATCGACGCCAAGTTCATCCTCAAGCGCCTTAATCTGTTTGCTGATTCCAGGTTGGGATGTGTATAGTTCTATCGCAACCTTCGATAAATTCAAGTTATGTTTTGCAACCTCACATATGTATCTAAGCTGTTGTAGTTTCATAGCTTGAGCGGCTCGATCCTTTCTTTTTAGCGCTTAAAAATATATGAATTTAATTCTATATAACTTTCTTGATCAAGGATACAACTTCTAACAACAGCGCTTCGTTAGAACAGCTCTTACATTAGAGCCTCTGCAAAAGACGATAGAATTGAGCCCCAATTAATCTAATCCTTACAATACAATTTTTTAAATGCGTGTTTTACAGCTCAAAAAACCTGGAATCAAGAGAGCACGGGCTCTCACCATCGGTAATTTTGATGGGGTACACCAAGGACACCAAGCCATATTGGCACATTTGGTATCTGTATCCTTAGAAAGAAACCTTATTCCTACAGTTTTGATTTTTCAGCCGCACCCCGCAGAATTTTTTTCTCCCAGCAAAGCTCCGGTCAGGCTCTATGGGATCCGGGAGAAGGTACGCTCGTTTCTTGACGTGGGTATTGAGGAAGTCTGCATACTTCCGTTTAATGTTAGATACGCCAAGATGGTGGCTGAAGACTTCGTGGGTGATGTGCTGGTAAAAGAGCTGTCGGTGCAGTGGTTATTGGTTGGGGATGACTTTAGGTTCGGATCGGGTCGAAGCGGTGATTATCAAATGCTGCAGAAGCTTGGTCTTGAATTGGGTTTTGATGTAGAGGCTAATCAAAGCGTTAAAGTTGGTGAAGTGCGCGTGTCTAGCACAGCGGTTCGAGAGGCTTTGTCGAGTGGGGACCTTAACTTTGCGGAAGAATTGTTGGGCAAGCGTTACAATATCAGCGGTCGCGTAGTTAGAGGCGACCAAATTGGTAGAACGTTAGGATTTCCTACTGCGAACATACATTTTGGCAGAGAGTCTTTTCCACTGTCCGGAATATTTATGGCTTACGTTGAAGGCCTTGAATTTAAACAGCGGCCGGCGCTAGTAAGTGTTGGAAAGAGGCCTACCGTGACGAGTAAGGGAGATGTTTGCATTGAGGCATACATTCTTGATTTCTCTGGTGACTTGTACGGCAAAATGCTTAATGTCATATTCGTTCGTAAAATTCGTGACCAAGAGGCGTTCACCAGTACGTGTGACCTCATTGCTGCTATGAAAGAAGATGAAAGAAATGCTCGTCTTTATTTTGAATTAAACGTTACTTAAAACGATGGTTGCGTAGTAGATTTCCGTGACCAATCACTGTTTTACCGCTTGAGGTAGTTGCTGAAACCCATGGACTATAAAAAAACATTAAACCTTCCTGATACCCCGTTCCCGATGCGTGCCAATTTAGCGAAGCGCGAGCCTCTTTGGGTTGAACAATGGCAAACTGGCGGCCTGTACCAAAAAATTAGAGAGAAAGCTAAGGGGAGGCCTACGTTTATCTTGCATGACGGCCCACCGTATGCCAACGGCGACATCCATATCGGCCATGCGGTAAATAAGATCTTGAAGGACTTCATCGTCAAGAGTCGTACGCTGGAAGGTTATAACGCGCCATTGATTCCAGGCTGGGATTGTCATGGTCTGCCGATCGAAGTCATGGTGGAAAAGAAAAAAGGTAAGCCTGGCCACAAGATTACAGCCAAGGAATTCCGTCAAGCCTGTCGCGAGTACGCACAGCAGCAGGTTGACCGCCAACGCGAGGACTTTATTCGTCTAGGTGTGTTTGCCGATTGGCAAAATCCTTACCTGACGATGGATTACCAAGTCGAGGCCAATATTGCCCGCTCATTGGCTAAGATCATCGACAACGGTCATCTAGAAAAAGGTTTCAAGCCAGTCTACTGGAGTGTCGCTAGTGGCTCAGCCCTAGCCGAGGCGGAGGTTGAGTATCGTGATAAGACGTCCTACACCCTGTCTCTTATACACATCTGACGCT
>CAJXPC010000211.1 GCA_913057845.1 uncultured Pseudomonadota bacterium | reverse complement strand
CGAGATGTAGAGAGGTCTCGTGGGCTCGGAGATGTGTATAAGAGACAGGTACTAGTACCGAAGCTTGGTCCCAGTAGATATGTTCATTATGGAGTTTGTCTCCTCGAAATTTGACGATCGCAACGAGCGGAATCTCAACGCGTTTCCCCGTCGGTTTTATTCCAGGCAGCATCCAGTCAATTTCGATATCGTGTGTGAAGCAAAAAAGCATTTCATCGACGAGTATCCCTTCACCAATCGTTCGCGATATGGGTATGAGGGATGTGTCTTGTGGTGTTTTGGGAATAAAGTGGTGCTTATAGAATCGTTTTAAATGCTCATAACCAACGCCTCCTGTCATAGTAGGGATATGGTTGACGTAAGGTTCGCTGACCATAGTCGCCATGGTGGCATCTACGTCCTTAGTAGCAAATTCATATTCACAATGTTTGTCCCATAATTGAGAGAAATCGTAGTGTGGCCCCATCGTTTTGCGAAACAAGGCAATGGATCGTTGATGAGCCAGCTGGGCTGTCGGTTTATGAAAGTGCCCAGACTCGTTCCTTGAGAACCCATGATCAACGCCTGGATAAATAAAGATTTCGGTCTCGACATGATCCTTTAAGGCAGCCTGTATGTTATTCACCGAAGCCATCGGCGCAAATTGATCATTCTCCGCAAAGTGTAAGGCCATAGGAACATTGATGTTGCTTGCCTCATTCAGATATTCATCAATGGTCACTCCATAGTAGGCGACTGCGCAATCAACATCCGAGCGAGCGGCCGCCAAGTAAGCAAGCCTGCCGCCCAAACAAAATCCGAGCGCTCCAACTTTGCCGACAACCTCGGGTCTGGATCTCAGTGTTTTTACAGATGCACTGATGTCGTTCATACCTTGATCCGTATCAAATTGTCCGAAGAGTTGGAATGCTCTTTCGAAGTCTTTCTCGGTATAGCCAAGCTGAATGCCTGGAGTGATGCGCCAAAAAAGATCCGGCGCGAGTACCACATACCCTTCCTCCGCATAATAGTCGGCTACGGATTGGATGTAGGGGTTAACCCCAAAAATTTCTTGGCAGAGGACAATACCTGGTCCTTTGCCGCCTCTGGGAGTGGAGAGGTACCCACTAAATGATGCGCCGTCATTTGCTTCGATCTCAATCCATTGTCCCGACATGATTTTGTTCCTCCGTATTCGCCCGACACTTTTTAGCTTCGGTATCATTAAAACAATAGTTTATCTTTTTTACGGCAGTCATATCCTTGACAAATACGCAGTCGATCCCTAAATTGAATTGAATATTTAGAATGTTGAGTGGTTTGTCTCTAGTGTAGTGACAACGCACAGAGAGGATGTTTCATGAAAGGTTTCTCGAGGCGCCGATTTCTTCAAGCCTCTGGGTCGTTGGTAGCAATTCCTGCAGCGACATCTTTTTTATTTAGCGGGTGTTCTTTGCAAAGCGGGACGCTAAAAATTGCTCACGATGCGCTATTAACTTCTTGGGATCCAACCACCGGATTGTCATCATTGGATGCAACAGCCCAGTCGCTTTACAAGGCGGTGTTCGATTCTTTGATTACGCAATACCCGGATCTTAGTTTGAGTCCTGGAATTGTGACCGATTGGGGTTGGAATAACGACGGATCAAAGATTCACTTATCGTTAAGAGAGGATGCATTTTGGCATGACGGTACACCAGTAACGCCAGATGATGTGGTTTGGTCCTTAGAAAGAGCGGGCAGCTTGACGAGTGACAACCCCATGCGGTTTATTTGGAGCAAGATAACCAACTTCAGCATTTCTGGGAACACTGTTATCGCCAATGTAAAGGATTATGAGCCTGCGATATTTAAATTGATGGCATATCTCACAAGCTACATTATGCCAAAAAAAGCTTACACTGCGCTTGGGGCTGAGGCTTGGGAGAAAAATCCGATCGGTAGCGGCCCCTACATGTTGGAAAAGTTTGAAAAAAATAGATTCATCCGTCTAAAATCATTTCCTCAGTACTGGGGTCCAAAGCCTGATTTTGAAACGGTTGAGATTAAGATGTTGCCCGACGCGATGGATCGGTTGGCTGAACTAGACAGTGGTGATTGCGATCTTGCTGTGAACGTTCCATATGAGGCGTTTAATCGTCTAAGCAGCAGTTCAAAATGGGAGGGGCAGGCGTACCCTATTACCGATGTTGGGATGATCTTCATCACTAATAAAGAGGCGGCGATGAAGGATAAAAACATTCGTCTTGCTATGCATCATGCAATCGATAAGCAAAGACTTATTGATGAACTCTTACTTGGTTTTGGGATGCCGATTGATTCGATGCAAGTTCCTGGATATGACGCATATGATCCATCCATCGAAATTGATTTCGATCTGGATCGGGCAAGAAGTTATTTGTCCAAGTCTGGCTTCTCCAAAACAAACCCCGTTAAGCTGACCATTCAAACCACGCGTGGATATAGGCCCAAAGATTATGAAATGATCGAAATGATCGTTGATATGTGGCGAGAAATTGGCGTTGAGGCGAATATTGAGGTCTACAACAGGGCAGAGCATTTAAAGCTGCGTGGGCAACATAAGTTAGCTCCTGCTGCTTTTTTTAATTGGAGCAACTCAATTGGCGATCCGTTTTTATCTGCGGGCATGGCTATGTTGAGCACATCTCCTGACTCTACGTTTAAAAGTTTAGAACTTGATAGGTTAATTGTTCCATTATTGGACGAATCGGATGAGCGTAAGCGTATCCTCGGGTATAAAGAGGTCGACCAGTACATTGCTGATGAATGCCTTGTGATTCCTCTAGTGCAGTATGTTCAAGCTGTTGTGCATACCAAAAATATTCGTTTCACCCCTAATAACGGTGGTTTGATCTTGCCTCAGAATGTTCGAGCGTTATAGTCTTTTGGGTATATTGTTGATTATCTAACATTCCTTCTTGACAGGGCTCGGTTAGAAGCGCAAACCCGTAAAATTGAATACACTATGTCTCTGACTTCCCCATTGTGATAGGAGCGAGAAAATGAAATTGGACGGTGTTGTTGCGTTGGTGACAGGATCCAATCGAGGTATTGGGATGGCTTTTGTCGAAAGATTAATTGCTAGAGGGGCGAAGAAGATTTATGTCGCTGCCCGAGATGCCTCATCAGTAAGTTCTTTGGTAAGCGCAAACCCTGGGGTAGTTCTGCCGTTAACCCTCGATATAACGGACCAGGACCAAGTCACTAGTGCCGCTCAACAAGCGGAGGATGTCACGCTTTTAATCAACAATGCAGGTGCGAACAGTAATACCGCACTGATCGCTATTGACGGTCTGGATAATGCCAGGAGAGAAATGGAAACGAATTACTTCGGTACTCTGTCAATGTGCCGAGCATTTGCCCCTGTATTAAAAAATAATGGGGGTGGAACCATTGTCAATGTTTTATCGATCCTGTCTTTGGTTAACCTTCCAGCGAGTGGCTCGTATAGTGTCTCCAAGGCCGCAGCGTATTCTATGAATCAGGGTATTAGAGCGGAATTATCATCGCAAAAAACCACAGTCATCGGTGTGATGCCCGGAGCTGTGGACACAGATATGGCTAAAGCTTTCGAGGGGCCAAAGGAGAAGCCCCTAGACGTCGCGGATGCGGCATTACAGGCGGTTGAGGATGCTCTTGAAGACGTTTATCCTGGCGAGATGGCCCAGGCGGTGAGTCAAGGCCTCGCTCAGGATTCAAAAGCGGTTGAGAGAGAGTTTTCTG
>CAJXPC010000210.1 GCA_913057845.1 uncultured Pseudomonadota bacterium | reverse complement strand
CGAGATGTAGAGAGGTCTCGTGGGCTCGGAGATGTGTATAAGAGACAGGAATAGACTTGATGATAGGCGCTTGGGTTGTCAACAAAAAAGTGATATCTGGGCTGAACAAAGAAATTACTATTCAAACCTACTTTAACGAAGGAAATCGCAATTTATCCGAGGAATATTTGACACTTTGTGAACGTTACATAAACTTTTACGAGAAGCTCATTGGTCCCTATCCTTACTCCAGCTTTACTGTTGTATCCAGCCCCTTTCCAACAGGACTAGGTATGCCTTCTTTAACGTATTTGAGCGAGAAAATATTAAAGTATCCGTTTATCAAAAATCGTTCATTGCCGCATGAGATAGTCCACAACTGGTGGGGTAACGGCATTCAACCGACGTACCCTTCAGGCAATTGGTCAGAGGGACTCACTACGTATTTAGCGGATTATTGGCAAACTGAGCTAACCAATAAAGAACTTGCCAAGGAGATGCGCTATGGGTGGCTCAGGGACTACACATCGATCTCTAATGAGGATGAACGATCTCTTCATAACTTCACCTCAAGGTATCACACGGCATCATCAACTATAGGCTACGGAAAAAGTGCAATGGTTTTTCACATGTTGAGGAACCTAATCGGAGATTCTCAATTCATAACCTGTCTTCAAGAATTCTGGCTCCAGTACCAATTTGACTCAGCAGGCTTTCATGACATTCGAGATACTTGTCAAAAACACACCTCAATCGATCTGACAACATTTTTCGACGCATGGATTCCAACTGTGGGCGCACCAAGGATTCGTATAGAGTTAGGCCACGACGCATCATCTAAACCACAACTATCTGCCAGTCAAAACGGGGAGTGGATCTTTGCTCTGGATGTTGAGATCTCATCACAAGAGCAGACACACAGCCACACGTCGCTCATAACCGACAGGTCGACGAAACTGAATCTGCCCGATATTAAACATGACTCTCTTCGCGTCAAAGTAGATCCTAATTTTAATGTTTGGCGAGAGCTATACGCTCATGAGAGAGTAAGTACTCTACGTGATTTTGTAGTTGCAAAACACCCCATCTATATCCAATTAGATCCAAATATT
Source organism: uncultured Pseudomonadota bacterium (assembly GCA_913057845.1). GTDB lineage: Bacteria > Pseudomonadota > Gammaproteobacteria > Burkholderiales > Eutrophovitaceae > Eutrophovita. Next base: position 2,649 of record CAJXPC010000210.1, on the reverse strand, counting down.
ATTGATGGCTCAGAACTAATATCAAGTCATTTCCTTGAGCATCAAATAAAAGAGAAACATCGTTATAAATTTAACAATCAGGAAAACAACATCACGATCGTTTTCGGGGGGGTTCATGAAATTATTGAACGCCTTAATAAATTGGGTGGCGCAATAGACTTTGATGAGTTAGCCGACAAGGTGGATTCGGAATTTCTCATGGTATCGACAAACATCTCAGATACCCCTACCTTAATGATTGGCATCACCGCATCCGTGACGGAAGAGAAGCTAGCACTGCTCATTAGGCGCGCCCGTCATTATGGGAAGTACTCTTGGCTGTCGGTCAGCAAAACGGGGAGGACCCATAAGGGGCAGTGGCCCATCAAAGATCAATACTTCGAATTCTGACCCAGACGACTCATTAACTAACCTGCCCCCACATCACCCCTGCTAGTTACTGGTTTTTCAATTGGCAAATCAAATTCTGAGCCAAAACGATCTGCGCCTTGTCTAAAACATCTAATCGGATATGAAACGGTGGAGTCAAATCAATACACAAAAAAGCAAACCCAATCGGCCTGTCGTTTAAACGCCTAAGAGCCTCTAAGTACAGTCCAGCCTGAATAAGATAGCCATTACGATCACGACTTTTAAGAAATCGTTTTTGGTTCTTTCCGGAAAATGTTTTCAAATCGACAACAAGATCCTGAGTAACAAGGTCCGGTCTTGCGCGCCACTGGCAACATAACTCGTCTTTCCAATAGATTGAGGTCTCCGCTTGCCCAGACTTGACCCATTTAGAAAACAAATGTTCGGACCAATGATTAAGTTTCTCTCGAGCTCCGTTAATGCGATGTAAGTCAGATTGACCTAAGCAATAACCTGAAGGTCTTTTAGCGCCAGCTAACCAATCGCCTCTAAGTGTTGGCAGATCAAGCTCAAAATCCTCAGATTCTTCTAGCATCAATCGGTGAAAAACGGAGCCTAACCCAGCTCCCCTATCTGCCGAATTTTGAGCGCCTGTTGCTTCATAGTATCTAGTTCTAAGGTTAGAACTAGACACAAAATCCGTTCGAGAAAGATACTCTTGAATAGTATCCTGAATAGCTAAACACTCACCAGGCTTGAGCACTAACGAAGAAATATTTGCGCACGCCCTCATACTCACGCGCTCAATCAATTAATTGGTTTATTAATCGGCCCTCTCCTGACGAATCTAATCTTGACAATAACCAGTCTCCAATCACATCCACAAGCACTTCAAATTGGTAAGGGGGATTAACTATCAGAACCCCACATGCATTCATGAGGCCTGGAAACTTAGTTTTTGACAGACAAATCTCTGCTCGAAGTATCAATTTATTCCCACACATCTTAAGTTTTCGAATTAACTGAAATGTAACTTCGTCGTTCATCACGGGATACCAAATTGCAAAGACTCCGGTTGAAAACTTTTTTAGCCCAAGTTCTAAAGAGGATGCAACACGATCAAACTCTGCAGGACGATCATAGGAAGGATCCATAAAGATCAGACCTCGACGCTCATCAGGCGGCAGTACGGAATTGGTCAGAGAAAACCCATCCTCACTGCGAACCGAAGTTCTAGGCCATCCTCGGACTACCCCTCTCAATTGCTCTGCATCTGAAACATTGAATTCATTAAGGACCAAACGGTCTTTCGGCCGCAATAAGCTACGGGCAATAACCGGAGACCCTGGATACCATCTGAGCAATCTATTCTCATTATTGAGATTAAGTATTCTTAGATAAGGCTCCATAGCTGTAGGGTAATCAACAGGGTCAAAAACTTGACTCGCTCCCTGGTTAAACTCTTTGTTTTTATCTGCCCATGGGTGCATCAAATCGTAACGTCCCAAACCTGCATGTGTATCCACATATACGATAGGTCGCTCTTTTTTTTGAAAACTGATGATTAATTGCGACAGCAAGGCGTGCTTAAAGACATCAGCAAAGTTACCCGCATGAAAATAATGTCTGTACGCGAACATATCTAGATAGGCTGCCTTGAACTCACTTGAGCTCGGTATACTTTTTATTAGTCCCCTTACTCAAAGCTATAGGGTATTTTTTTTGATTAAGCGATATTTTTTTAAGGCTAGCATCTATCAGGTCAATCTCGAGCACATCTGCCAATCGAACTAGATATAAAAGTATATCGGCCATCTCAAAAGATACGTCCAACTTTTTGGACTCATCGAGTCGGGAGGATTCCGGCTCGCTGAGCCACTGAAAATGTTCCAGCAACTCACCTGCCTCGGCCGACAATGCCATTGATAGATTCTTAGGACTATGGAACTGCTCCCAATCACGATCCTTTGCGAACTTTCTCAGCTCTAGAACCAACGTTTTTAATCCAGTCTTAGTCATGCTGGGGATAAAACGAATTCAATACGTTGTTACGTCAAATCCGGCTGGGATTCAGCAGGCTTTCGGGGTGACCGTCTTCCTGTCCCACGCCTTCTCCTTTGTCCAGACGGCCTTGATTCACTCGGTTTTCCACTTACGTTTCCACCTTGCTCACCCGAAGGAGCCCGCGAAGATCCATCACCACCCGAACCAGCATCTCCTGTCTTTCTCATTTGCGGTCTCGATGGATTACGCGGCTTTGGACCCAGACCAACTGTCTCTTATACACATCTGACGCTG
>CAJXPC010000209.1 GCA_913057845.1 uncultured Pseudomonadota bacterium | reverse complement strand
CGAGATGTAGAGAGGTCTCGTGGGCTCGGAGATGTGTATAAGAGACAGCTTGAGTAGCTGGATGTTTTAACGCGAATACCCTTCTCAAGGCCTTCACTGCCGAGGTAGGCTCCCCACGGCCATGCTGCAATCGAGATGTGTACGGTCGCTCCTTTCGGCGACACGCCCATTTTCTCAGAGCCATAAAATCCGATAGGTCGGATGTAACAGGACTCAAGTTTGTTTTCACGAACGACATCAAGACAAGCCTGTTTTATAACCTCTTTTGAAAATGGCATGGGCATCATGTAGATATGTGCGGAGGCGAATAGGCGTTCAATATGTTCTTTGAGACGAAAAACTGCCGGACCTTTAGGCGTGCTGTAGGCTCTTAACCCTTCAAAAACAGCTAATCCATAATGCAAGGAATGCGTTAATACATGGGTTGTCGCTTCGCGCCATGGGACCATCTTCCCATCGTGCCAAATTACTCCATCCTTATCTGCCATGGACATGTTTTAAATTCCCCCGAGAAAACCCATCTAGACTGCGTTAAAAATCCGCAAGTTTAGCGCATATTTCACTTAAAAGTTGTAAGTGACGTAGCTGGGCGCAAAAAATAATCATAATCCAATTGGATTTCAGGGCATAATTTGTTTACCCTTATTGAATATTTACATATTTCTAGAGCACTTACTTTACGTTGTGATCCGCCTAAGGCGAAACATTGAATTTTTCGGCAAATTTGAAACCTTATAGAAGGCTCTCTCGACGACTTTTGAAAGTCGTTTGGTCGGGGTGTTTCGTTTTGGCTTTGTTACTCGCGTGTGGCCTCACTGTCATCAAGTTCTATCTTATCCCCAATATTAATCAACACCGAGATTGGGTGGAGAAGAGATTTTCGGAGTCAATTCAGCAATTGGTACAAATCCGAGGAATAGAGGCCCGTTGGGACGGACTTCACCCTGATTTTATTTTTTCTGAGCTTAAGGTCTACGATGACGGCGATGTAGTAGTTTTCAGCTTGGATAAGCTCGAGGTTCAAGTATCCACTCTGGCCTTATTTGTTGGTGAGATTGACGTATTAAAACTTAAAGTTTCCAGCCCAAAATTACCGGTGAAGAGAGATAAGAATAATGCGATATGGATAGGTGGTAAGCGGGTCTATCCCTTCAGTTCAGAGGAGGGGCCATTATTGAATTGGTTGGTACGACAGAAGCAAGTCGAAATTACAGGAGGCTCACTTAGTTTTGTCGATGAGACTTTGGATAACTATGCAATCACATTAAATGATGTATTGCTGACTACGTCGTTTTCGGCTGGTGAATCCAGAATCGTACTATCAAGTGAAATGAAGAATGACTGGTATGACGCGGTGAATATAAGCCTTGTTAGCCCTAATTTGTTTAACCTTAATGACGGATCTGAATTCATAGGGAGTATGAGTTGGGATGTGAGCGCGCTTCGCCTGTCCCCCTTTAAGGATTGGGTGCCTCCTGTAGTACTGGTGGGCAATGCGGTGGTTAATTCTCAGGGTGTAGCTAACTTTGACGGTATAGAAATGCAGCACGTAGTTGTTGATCTTAGGCTTAATGATTTTTCATTGGCTGCGATAAATGGCGCAGATCCTGTTGGTGTTTCTCAGGCTTCTTTTCAGGCGTCTTGGGAGGCTTCTGCTGATCGGCAGGAGGTAACGTTTTCAAAGATGTTCGCTGTAGTCGACAGTGGATTGCCTGTCCATCTGGATGTTGTGCGCATGGATAGAGATGTGTCGACAGGACGAAACAAGATTGTGACTCGCGATTTATCCGTTGATTTGTTTAAGTTCATCAGCCGACGTGTTATTGACAACAAGAACAATTTAGAGCTCGTCGATCAGCTGCTGCCAGGTGGCATTTTGAATTTAGTCGATGTTTCCTGGCAGGCGGATGATGGGTTCCCTTCGGTTACGAATCTTGCTGTACAAACACGATTTGAAAACATTGGATTCTATGCGTCGGAGCAAAATCCTGGGGTGCAGGGATTAACTGGAGCTATTAAATTTGAAAACGATGAGTTTCTTGTTCAGATTGACTCAAAAGATGTGTCGCTTGATCTGCCTAAAATATTTCCGCAACCGCTTAATTTCGCTCAATTTCAGTCGAGTATAACGGGACGAAAAAAAGAAAGTGAGTGGGTTGTTGATGTCAGTAATACACGGTTTGCGAACGCTGATCTGGTTGGAGGGGCTTTCGCTCGTTTAGGTGTTGGTCATGAGGATCAGAAAAGTTCTATTGATTTAAGGTTGGAAGTGGAGAGTGTTGATGCCAGTCGGTTGCCGTTTTATTTACCCAGCAAGTTATTAAAAACTAAGGCTTGGTTGGAGAATCGTGTGTTATCCGGACGAGTAAAGAACCTGGTGATGACCGCGAGTGGCGAGATGTCGACTTCTCTTTTTGCTCATGGCGGGCATTTTGACTTGAGCGCGGACATCACCGGTGGCCGTGTCGAAGTGGGTGGCGGTTGGCCGATGGTTGACGAGATTTATGGCGCCTTCAGGTATGCAGATAATACAATCTCTTTTTCTCCTAGTAGGGCGAAAATTTTTGGTGTTGATGTGTCGCGCAGCACTTTATCTATTGAGCAAACAGGTACTCCTGAATCCACGCTTAATGTGACTGGAGTGGCTACAGCTACAGTCACCGATCTCATTCAGTACGTTAAAAATAGTCCTCTGGATAAAGTCACTAAGGGCGTGGTGGGAAACATGGTCGCAGAAGGTGTTGGTGAGCTCAATTTAGTGTTCAGCATTCCTTTTTTTGAGCGTCAAAATTCAAAGGTAAGCGGATCTGTTCATATTAAAGGCCCATTTATGCAGGTCAGTGAGAAAGCGCCGCAATTTAATGAATTTGATGCGGTTATAGATTTTGACAAGACTCAGGTCGGAGTTCGGAGTGGTCATGCGCGAATATTCGATGCGCAAACTACGTTTGCATCCAGGCACGTGGATCGAGGTTTCGGAGCGGTTGAGTTTCAGTCTGATGTTTCTGTGGACGCTTTTATGGAATATCTTCGCTTGCCCATGGGTCCGCAATACCTTTCTGGTCAGATTTCGTCATCAGGTGCTCTGGGGTTCTCCGACGATGGATTACATATCGATCTCAGTGCCGATCTGCAGGGCCTTGTATCTGAGTTGCCAGAGCCCCTTGCAACATTAGGCGCGGATAAGCAGATGTTGCATGTTCAATATACTGCGTTGAGGTCGGGAAAGCGTGACATCTCTTTCTCTAATGAAAATGGCGAGCTAGGGAATCTTGTTTTTTCAAACGGTCAGTTAGTTCGGGGCACCTTTAATACAAACCAAAGCGGTAGAGATAATGTATTGCTGATCGGCGGGCAAATACCCCATTTGGACATTGACGGTTGGCGTTCTTTGCTCAGCGCCCAGAATAAAGATGGATTGATTAATGGTGTGCCGTTAACGGTTCAAGTTGACGCTCAAATCGATCGGGTGGATATCTTCGCGAACACTTTCCACAAAGTCGCGATCAATGGTCAGATCTTTAAGCTTGGTGGTGTATTTGCGATTGATAGTGAAGCCGTTTCAGGAAAAATAGTGTTTAGTGATTACGGTACTGATGAAGCTAAAGTATCCGCCAACCTTGCTCGACTGATCATGCGTCGGTCAACTTCATCACGGGAAGTAACTGATGAGTCAGCGAAACCGAATCGTGTGCCGATAGCAGTAGATGCTGTGATTGATGATTTTCAGTTCGAAGGGAG
>CAJXPC010000208.1 GCA_913057845.1 uncultured Pseudomonadota bacterium | reverse complement strand
TTCGTCGGCAGCGTCAGATGTGTATAAGAGACAGATCGATGATGTGTGGCTGAAATGGAATAATGGACTTTTTTGTATTCCAGAAGAAAACATACGTGACACGACATTCGCAGCCGTTTTGGATTACCTGGAAAATAACCCTGAGAACCTTTTTCGCCCTCGGCGTTATTTGATAGTACAAGGGCTTAGAGCAGGGTTCCCTTGTATCAAGGAGTAGTAGTAGCTCTTCTTCTAGGTGGTAGATGAGGGCTACAATCCGACCTTGGGTTAAACTTTTCGGCTCCGTTGTTAACCCGTGCCTCCCATGAGATGTGATATCTACCAGATCCCCAAGGGACTCTGTCGCTTCCTCAATTAGGCCCCTCCAGACATCGCCTGTTTTTTTGACGCTTGTCCCATCTTCTCGATAACTGAGTAATATAAACATATCTTCATTGGTATCGTTTAATCAATAGCCCTATTGAATCGAGTTTTCATGAAAATTACAGACGTTAAAGTCCACATTCTTCAAAGCAATTTGGATGAGCCCTTTGCTTTTTCGCAAGGTTGGGTAAAAGTGAGGTCGGCCACTATTGTGGAAATTCAAACTGATACAGGTTTGGTCGGTTGGGGTGAGGCCTTCGCGCAAGGCCTTGAGTCTCCACAAATAGCTGCCTCAGCTATAGAGTATTCGCTTAAGCCATTGATCTTGAATGCTAATCCAACAGACGTAGAAGTCCTTTGGCATAAAATGTACAACCATACGAGGGACTTTGGACGTAAGGGGTCAGTTATGGCGGCGATCAGTGCTATAGATATCGCGTTATGGGATATTGCGGGAAAATTTTTTGAGGTGTCGATTTCTCAGCTTATTGGGGGAAGATTCCGAAATCAGGTTAAACCGTACGCCACAGGTTTTTATCGATTGAGTGGGCAGAATGAGGGAGAGCGGCTGGCCGAAGAGGCCATCGCGCATAATGAGGCTGGGTTTAAGGCAATGAAAATTAAACTTGGTTTTGGTGTTGATGACGACATTAGGGTTATGCGCCAAGTCGGACGGGTGCTTGAGGGGCGAGATGTTGAGCTCATGGTAGATACGAATCACGCTTATGGTCGTACTGAATCCTTACGGTTAGGGCGAGTGCTTGATGAATATGATCTACGTTGGTATGAAGAACCAGTTCCACCGGAAGATATTGATGGCTATATTGAGCTTCGCGCCAAGTTAACGACACCAATCGCGGGGGGGGAGAATGAACATTCTATATATGGATTTCGTGAATTGCTGAATCGCCATGCAGTTGATATTGTGCAGCCTGATATCGGCTCCTGCGGCGGCATTACTGGAGCAAGGTATGCCGCGATTCTAGCCCAAGCCAATGGGGTAGAAGTGAATCCCCATGTCTGGGGTTCTGGTGTCGCGCAGGCTGCCTCTCTTCAGGTTTTAGCGGCGCTTCCCGATACGGTTCATTCGCTTTATCCGAGACAACCCATTTTTGAGTACGATCGATCATCACATCCATTTAGAAATGATCTGGTAGATAGACCTCTAACACTTAACAAGAATTCAATGGTTGAAATATCAGATGCGCCTGGGCTTGGTATCCAAGTCAACAGAGAAACACTAAAAAAATTCAAAGTTAATTAGTCTTCCGATAAATATTTACAATGCGAGTTCAGGAAGTGTTTGGCGACTTGTATCAGGAAGCCTCATACAGAGCTTACCTTGGAAAGTCTTATGTAGACTTTCGCGTTAGCGAAAGGAATAGGGATCAAAGCTGGTTCTTTGGGAATCAGTTTGTAACTAGCTGGGCTTTTATTTCTGGGGAGAACCCCAAATCCATTCGCTTAACTGAACGAGAAAATATGGCTAGGAGCCGCATGTTGTTGCGGCATTTGAATGTAAAAAATATGAAATATTTGTTGGGATTAGGTATTCCTGACTCTGACGATTGGCCTGTTGAATCAGGATTTTTTGTATTAAATATAAGTAGCATTGAGGCGAGTCGGATAGGACGCAAATTCCGACAAAATGCTATTTTGTTTTTTCGAGTTCTAAAGTCAGTTGAGCTAGTTTGGTTAGTTTAGACTCGGTCGCTCTTGATCGCTCCCAGCTATCGAAACTTTCGCATGAAGTTTCGGTCAATATGATTTTTCCAGCGCCATACCCATTTCCCGCTGATACATAAAATATTCCTCGAGGCAACGGCATATTTGCTACCGGCACTGATTAAAGCCAGGGCATGTTTCTGTGGTGTATACCGCTCAAGTGGTTTTCCGTTAACTAGGTTGTTGATGTTATTAATAAGCACTGCAGCTTGTTTTACCGCGTAAACCCCGGACTTTGGATACTGTAAACCTTCGATAGACCCAATGTCTCCAACGGCAAAGAGATTGTTAATATTTTTAACTTTGAGGTATTGATCTGTTTTAATGAATCCCTCTTTTGTCGTGGGTAGATTTGATAATTTAGGCCAGGTGCTCGCTGCCGCACCGGTAGCCCACACCGTCAAGTCGGATTTAATTATTTTCCCCGAAGCGGTTTTAACATACTCTTTGGATATGCCGACTACTGGACTGGCATAGTAGGTCGTTACATTTTTTTTATGGAGAATTTGGTGAAATTTCCGCCGAATCGGTATGGGGTGTGTTTCTAATATGTCTTGGGAACCAGTGATAATTGAGAAATTAAGATTGGTGTAACCACAAGCATCTGCGCGATATTTTAAAGCAAGTAAGATTTCGATTCCAGCTGCCCCACCTCCCACAACGACAACCTCAATATTCTGTTTCATGGGAGCATCGCTGACATCGTTTAAGAAATGGTCAATTTTTTCGATCAGCCGATCAATTGGTTTTATCGGGGTTGCCCACTCCTTAACGCCGATTGTTGAGTAGAGATTTGGTGTTGATCCGATATTGATGGATGCAAGATCATAGCAATACTGATTTTTTTGAGTATGTATCAACTGCTCATATGGTGAGATCTGTGTTACAGATTCTTTGTGGAACCTAAATTTATATCTATTGCATAGCTCTTGAAGGTTGATGTGGCAGTCTGCAAACGTGTAATGACCGGATATCAATCCGGGGAGCATTCCTGAGTATGAGGTGTATTCCTCGCTACTAATTAATGACACCTCAACATCTATCGATGATTGTTCGCCCAGTCTCCGAATGGTTTCTAAATGCGTATGACCGCCGCCAATGAGGACAAGTTTCTTCATCTTAGATTTGTGCGCGAATAAGGTATACACAGGAATGATAGATAAGTCATATCAGTCATTAAAGGCAATGAGTTAATTGAGGTATCTCTTTTGAGAGACGATGATAATCAGTGATTTCATCAACGTCCCACAGTGTAGGCAATTCTTTCCAAGTATGATTATTTTTTTTTAGATTTGATCTGACCTGGTTCATGACTTGGTTGGTGCTCCACGCGATATTGTGAAATATAGTTGAGGAGAACGAGCGGGATCCAATTAAAGAAAATCCTCCATCTTCAACGGGAATGAATACGTATTCGTGACGATCTAGTTCAAGAAACGCTCTTTTTAGCATGGCTTGATTAATAGAAGGGCAGTCACATCCAATCAGAATTACTTTTTTGTGTTCCTCTAAACCCTTGCTAAGGGCAAGAGACATTCGATCAGCTAGAGATTCACCAACTTGGGACTTCAGCTGACAATTGGAGCCTACTGCATTAAAGAATACATGATTAATATTTCTGTCTCTTATACACATCTCCGAGCCCACGAGACCTCTCTACATC
>CAJXPC010000207.1 GCA_913057845.1 uncultured Pseudomonadota bacterium | reverse complement strand
CGAGATGTAGAGAGGTCTCGTGGGCTCGGAGATGTGTATAAGAGACAGCCTTCATCCAAATATTCATAACCCCAGCGCCACTGGTATCCCGTCGCCTTGATGGTTATGTCGGAGCCTGAAGAATCTCGAGTCGCCAAAAGCAATCGAGTTGCCGGGAAAGCCATGGCTATCAAAATGACGACAGGTATCACCGTCCAAATTATTTCAATCGTCGTGTTTTCATGGAAATTCGAAGCCTTATGTCCTACTGATTTTCGGTGCTTCAAAATAGACCAAAACATTGCCCCAAAAACAGCAATGGAGATACCTACAATGATCCACATCACTAAGTTATGGACAGCTTGAATTTCTGCCCCTAGTAAAGTGATAGCAGGCGTAAAGCTTAGGTTCCACTCAGCAAGCGCCAAACCAGGCGTTAACGCCGATAACATGCTGAGTACCCGCACACCAAATGAGACTTTCATTATCCCCCCAAACGTACTTTTGACATTCATAAAAGCGGCTATTTTAACTCAAAAAACAAAATTCTTATCTGGAGACCATCATTTGAATTTGATTCACCAAATCACGCTTCGCAGCTCCAGACAAAAGACGGCCTACTTCTTTGCGTTGTCCGTGCGACCCAACAAAAATTTTCAAATAATTCCCTGAAGTTTGCTCTAACGAAACCTGCAACCAGTAGCGATTGAAGGTGCTCTTTTGATACGTGCCTGAGACGCTTGATTCGAAAACGATTTGGTCTCCGTGAACTCGTATCAACTCATAATCGTCACTTTGTCTTTTCAACAACCAATACGCAACACCAAGCGCGACACATTCCAAACTTGCGAAGGGCAACACCAACCAAGCACCTTGCATTGCAAAGCCGACTGCGATAGCAACTGTCACAGCACCAAGAAGTATAAACACGGTGGCAACTGAAGAACGAGCGCCATCAGGCCTTCGCATTAAGATTTGTGGAACGCTAAGCGTTTCCTGTTCAGTCGGATTTCTCACTACTAGACTGCTTTCATCAATAATCAAAAATGTTCCTTAATTGATCCTTAAAATGAATGTAGCACACTACTTTTCGATGCCCCGAATAAAAGATTAGAAGCGGAACTAAATTACATACGAGCAACAATCACTCAAGTCTTTGAGACTTTAATATCAATCACTTTTTTTCCCTTAGGTGAGGTTCTTGTTGGAGCTCGCCAAGCGTGCCCGAACACCAACTCACAAGTCAGAGTTGCTCGACCGCCTTCGACTCCGCTCGACTGCTCCGCAAGAGACCGGATAACACCGGTACCTAACAGACCAGCTTTGGAGTGGGCCTCTGGCGCAGCCGACCCATGAGCGCGAACGTCTCTGATCATGGACATCGCGTCACCATAGGTGAGCGTCAACTCCTCCATCTCCACGACTGGATCAGCAAATGATGCCTCCATCAATTGATCACCTAAATCGTGCATGTCTAGATGCTCACATAAACGAAAACCGCGCTTTGCATCAGGTCGCCTCAGTTCTTTCAGAGTGTCGGGCCCCAAGGAGGAAAATATAAATAAGCCCCCAGGCTTCAAAATACGGCACACCTCCTTTAGAGCCAAAGTTAACTCGTCACACTCAAAGAAAAAAGGTAAATCTAGATTCGAGTAAACCATATCCACCGAAGCTGACGCAAAAGGCAGTGCCGCAAGATCACCACAAACACTTAATTGCTTAGCCGTCCAAGGAAAGCCAAAACCAACCCTAGGACGCCTCGTTGTCAGCCGAGATTCGGAGAAATCAAAACCTATGAGCTGCGGCTTTGACGGGAATCTCTTTTTTAGGCCATGGGCCCCGAAGCCAGAAACCAGTATTACCTTAGGCTCTAGACGGAGAATTTCGAGCCGAGCATCTAGACGTTTAGCGACTTCATCGTAGAGAAATGTTTGATGGTCGGAACGACTAAAACATTCATTGATCGTAGCTCTGACTCGACCTTTCATTTAACGCGATACGTTATCTGTTGGCACCAGACCAAGCCGCTCAAATAGTTCATCATCGCCGTACGCTGTCGCATTTGGGGTAGTCAACAGCTTCTCTCCATAAAACACCGAGTTAGCCCCGGCCAAAAAACAAAGTGCCTGCATCTCATCTGACATATCATGCCTACCAGCAGATAATCGAACCATAGCCTTCGGCATTGAAATTCTAGCCGCAGCAATCGTTCTAACAAACTCGATCGGGTCAATACCCTCTGCACCAGCCATTGGAGTACCTGGAACTTTCACCAAATTATTAATTGGAACGCTTTGAGGGTATGGGTCCATATTCGCGAGCTGGGCGATCATATCGGCCCGATCATCACGTGACTCGCCCATTCCAATGATGCCACCACAGCAAACCGACACGCCCGCATCTCTTACTCGCTGTAGCGTTTCATGTCGATCGCCTTGCGAACGGGTTGAAATGATTTCACCATAGTGATCAGCCGACGTATCAATATTGTGATTGTAATAATCCAATCCTGCATCTTTCAGCACCTCGGCTTGACCATCCTTGAGCAAGCCCAGCGTGGCACAAGTTTCCAATCCAAGAGATTTCACTGCCGCAACCATCTCGGCGACCTTTAATACGTCTCTATCCTTAGGGCCTCTCCACGCAGCACCCATACAAAAACGGCTCGCGCCCTTTGCTTTAGCTTCGCTGGCCGCCCTAACAACTTCGTCTAACGCCATCAACTCGTCGTCCACTACGCCGGTATTAAACCGAATCGACTGAGGACAATATCCACAGTCCTCCGGGCAACCACCCGTCTTAATCGAAACCAAGGTAGATAGCTGTATCGCATTAGGCTTGAAATGTTGCCTGTGCACTTTTTGCGCATCAAACAAAAGATCCATTAACGGTTGCTCAAAAAGATTTTTAACCTTCGTCGCCGTCCAACCATACGCAACCTCAGAAGGCGAGGGGGTACTGTCCATAATTTCTAATGGCTCCACGTTCAAATCGTCTCCTATCCATTCAGTTATGAAGCGGCCTCATCACCACCCCTGCTCTTTCACCTAAAAATATGGCATATTCGGTTCGAGTGAGGCCAAATGTTTGGCCCAACAAATAAACCTTTTACCAAAATCATTTTTTACAGGCATAAGTATAGTCATGTTTAGCGTAATCTTATATCAACCTGAAATCCCCCCGAATACTGGCAACATTATTCGCTTGTGCGCAAACACCGGTTGCAAGCTAGATCTCATTGAACCTCTAGGGTTCCATTGGGATGACAAAGCGCTCATTCGCGCCGGGCTCGACTACCATGAATTTGCGCAAACTCAAAAATACTCAAGCTGGGAAATGTGGCGTAATAATAACCAAAATTGTCGGGTAGTCGCCTTCACAACAAAGGGCTCAAGCAGATATGACCGCTTCAAATTCCAAGCTGGTGATTGCCTCTTATTTGGGCCAGAAACTCGCGGGCTCCCCGACAACGTTCTAGAGGACTTCCCGACCGAGCTTCGACTCCGAATCCCCATGGTCTCAACAAGCAGAAGCTTAAATCTATCAAACACCGTTTCTATCGGCATATTCGAAGCCTGGCGACAAATAGAGTTCAGCGGTAACAAATAATCACGTCGACTCTAGGTTAAGCCTCTGACTTCGGTGCGCGCGCAAACAGTTCCGATGCCGCGTCTCGAGGAGATATTTCAGCAGATAAAACCCTCGTTACAGCTACGGTAATTGGCATTTCAACTTTAAGACCTGTCTCTTATACACATCTGACGCTGCCGACGAATAGAGAGGTGTA
>CAJXPC010000206.1 GCA_913057845.1 uncultured Pseudomonadota bacterium | reverse complement strand
CTTTAGGAACGAGGAACAATCCATTTTCAACCGCTGGCGCGTTCGCTTGAAGCGCTTCGCGCTGATCTATTTCGGTGACAATGTCCTCTCTGAGCCGAGTAGAAATATCTTGAGCATGAGCCATCGGTTCGACGCCTTCAGTGTCAAGGTTTTGCATCTCTTTTATGAGTGTAAAGACCTGTTTGAGTGGATCTAATGCATTCTCTACTTCTTGGTCCGTAACCTCAATTCGAGCGAGAGCGGCAGCCTTTTTGACGTCTTGTTTGCTTAGTGACATGTTCGGTTTGCAGTTGCGTTCATCCGCCTGGTTTCAAAGCCATATGCGCTGTGTCTCACTTTTGAAGGGTGGACACACATGTTTTGAACGACCTAGATGGTTAGTTAAAAGTTTTTCGCCTTAAATAAAGCATTAGGTTATCATAGATCATCAACTTTTTACTCTATCCCAATAGACGCGTGGGAGCACATCATGTTTGGACTATTTTCTGGTTTTTTCTCAAATGATATCGCCATCGATTTAGGTACGGCGAATACCCTCATTTATGTCAGCGGGAAAGGAATCGTATTAGACGAGCCTTCAGTTGTGGCGATTCGCCATGAGTCGTCGCGCGGTGGCTCGAGGACGATTCGGGCAGTCGGTAATGAGGCCAAATTAATGCTTGGCCGAACGCCCGCCAATATTCAGGCGATTCGTCCTATGAAGGATGGCGTTATCGCAGATTTTACCGTTACTGAACAGATGTTGAGGCACTTCATAAAAAAAGTGCATGACACAAGATTTTTCGTCCCGAGCCCAAGAATTGTTATCTGCGTGCCTTGCGGCTCTACTCAAGTGGAGCGACGGGCGATACGAGAGTCAGCTTATGGTGCTGGTGCGCGTAAGGTGGAATTGATAGAGGAGCCTATGGCTGCTGCTATCGGTGCTGGACTTCAAGTTGACGAGGCCACCGGCTCTATGGTCGTCGACGTTGGGGGGGGCACGACCGAGGTTGGTGTGATTTCCCTCGGAGGCGTGGTGTATTCAGGGTCTGTGAGGACCGGCGGGGATAAGTTTGATGAGGCGATTATTAATTACGTCCGTCGTAACTATGGGATGCTCATCGGTGAGTCAACCGCGGAACAGTTGAAAAAAGATATTGGTTTAGCGTTTCCAGGTGGGGAAATCCGGGAAAAAGAAGTGAGAGGTAGAAACCTGGCTGAAGGTATTCCTCGGAGTTTTAAGATCACCAGCACGGAGATTCTGGAAGCCTTGACCGAGCCCTTAAACAGCATTGTCTCGGCGGTAAAAAATGCTCTGGAGCAAACGCCTCCAGAGTTGGGTGGTGATATTGCTGATCGAGGCATGGTCTTGACCGGGGGTGGCGCTCTGTTGAGAGATCTGGATCGTTTGTTGATGGAGGAAACGGGTTTGCCCGTTGTGGTCAGTGAGAATCCTTTGACCTGCGTTGTGCGCGGGTCCGGTATCGCGCTCGAAAAGCTTGACGATCCATTTACAGGCATCTTTGCAAATGAATAAGATGTTCTGGATATTGAACTTCGCCGCATCGAGGATTGGTTAAGGAGCCGGAGTTCCGCTTTAGGGTATGCCTATAGCAACCGATAACGTGAAGCGCAGCGAGATGCAGTTTTATGCCAAGTTATTCTTGTGCCTTGGCCTCGCATGTTGTTTGATTTTTTTTGATTTAAAAAAACAAAGTTTTTCGTCGATAAAGCAGGAAATCTCACATTTCGAATACTTGGTCTTTGATACATTGCTTCCGTCGAAAGATTGGGTTGAGCAATTTTCCTCATACTTTTACTCTAAGGGCAAGCTCACTCAGGAAAACAAAACGCTTAGGCAAGATCAGTTACTCAAAGACGCGCGACTGCAGACTCTAGCTTCAGTAGAGCGACGGATTGAGGAGCTCCAGGAACTGCTTGGCTTGTATCGGCGTGGCGCCTTCTCGATGCATGCGGTAACCGTGATTACCGTATCCGATTCCCCTTACGACCAGACGATCAAGGTCCGTTTTGAAGATGGTGCGCCGGTTAAAGCTGGGGATTACATCATTGGCGCCCGGGGGCTTGTTGGGCAGGCGCTCAGCGCCGAGGGAGTTGTTGCTGCGATTCGTTTGATTTCAGATCGGCGGGCGAGTGTGCATGTTCAAGTTCTTAGAACAGGGTTTAGGGGCGTTGTTTTTGGCAGAGGTGGGCACAGGTCTTTAGAGCTAAAATTTGTTCCCGAAGAAACCGATATAGAAGTTGGCGACATCTTGGTGACTTCTGGTTTGGGCGGACGGCACCCTTATGGCATTCCGGTTGGCACGGTGGTTTCTATTGATGGAGCAGGCGCATCCAGCTTCTCTACGATTTTATTGAAACCTCTAGCCAATCTGAATGCAAACGAGGATTTTCTTGCCTTGACTGGAGCTCTTGGAAATGATTTGTTTGTTCCTGATAATTAAATGAGAAGTCTTAGAGATAATTGAAATAGATGGCAGTCTTACTACAGAAGGTTTCGAATAAAACAATAGCATGGTCGATCGCCGTAGGGTTGTTGTTCTCTGCTGTTGGATTGACAGGCTTATCCCGGCCAATTGCTCCTGACGTTTTGGCGCTGGTTATTTTCTATTGGGCGCTGATCGGCGGTGATGTTAAGCCTAAAATGAGTATCGTCTTTCTGTTGGGTTTAATTGTTGATTTTGCAGAGGGTGGGGCAATCGGAATACACTCATTAAAGTATGTATTGCTGCTCGCAGTAGCTGTGCAGTTAGGCAATCGTTTTCAGATGAGCAACAGGCTTCAAAAAATCGCGTTCATCGTTATGACATTCGCAGCGCTTGAGGCCATACTGGGTGGTGTGGTGTTGATGTTTATTAAGACACCAATTGATATCAAAAGCGTTATTGCGGCTGCTATGTGGGGGTTAACATGGCCTATCGTGGAAGCCGTCCTTGCAAAGAATTATTCGCGCATCGGCTTTAAGTAGGCGGCATGTTGCGCGTCACGATTCATAACAAAGAGTCTAAATGTGCGCGCTCACCGATATAGAAATTCGTCATCTGTATTAAGTGATTTTAACTTCCGTATCCGCGGAGGCATAGTCGCGATGTTGATCATGTCCGCCTTGTTATTGGGTAGATTGTTTTATCTCCAGGTTGTGAATACTGATTACTATCAGGTTAGGGCAGAGAACAATCGCATCAATGTAACGCCGATTCTCCCCAATCGTGGATTGATCTACGACAGCAAAGGGACCGTACTCGCTAAAAACTATTCGTCGTACGCGCTTGAATTGTTGCCGGCGAGCACTGATGATCATGATAGGGTCATTAGTGCTCTAGCTGATCTGGTCGTAATTTCTACTGAAGATCGCAGGCGTATTGAGGCTTCCTTGCGCGTCAGCAGTCGATTCTCCAATATTGTCATCCGAGACGATCTCAGCGAAGAAGAGGTTGCGTTATTTGCGTCTAACGCGTATCGATTTCCAGAGATTCAATTGAGCGCTCAGCTATATAGAGAGTATCCCTATGGTGAAATAACGTCACACTTGTTGGGTCACGTTAGGCGCGTGAGCAAAGCCGATTTGCAAAGGTTAGAGCTAAAGGGATTGAAGACGGGGTACACCAATTCCGACTGGATTGGGAGGCGCGGCATCGAAGCCTTTTATGAAAGGACCTTAAGGGGACAGTTAGGATTTAATTATGTTGAGGTGAACTCGAGGGGTACAGAACTACGTCTGTCTCTTATACACATCTCCGAGCCCACGAGACCTCTCTACATCTCGT
>CAJXPC010000205.1 GCA_913057845.1 uncultured Pseudomonadota bacterium | reverse complement strand
GTGGGCTCGGAGATGTGTATAAGAGACAGCGTTCATGCAGAAGCACTTAATGAATTAATTGAAAAACATCACCTCACAAAATTCACCGAAAATGATAAACAATCCATAGCCTGGGACGCACTGCATTCTCTTGAATGTTGGCCCGACTTTCCTACTGCGCTAACCGAATTTAAGAAGCATTTCATCTGCGTATCATTTACGCTGCTTTCCTACCGAGCCATTATCGATACCGCTCGGAAAAACGGATTGACTTGGGATGCCGTGATTTCCTGCGAGGGAATCGGTAAATATAAAATTCTTCCCGAGGTCTACCTTACTTGCGCCAAATACTTACAACTCGCACCCGAGGAATGCTGCATGGTTGCTTCTCACAACTTTGACCTAGATGCAGCTAAACAATGTGGGTTTAAAACAGCATTTGTCCGCAGACCTGAAGAATGGGGACACGAAGATCCACCTCATAAAACACCCTCTGCACATCATGACTTTGTTGCTGATGACTTTAATGATCTCGTGATCCAGATAGAGCGCTTCGCGAACTAATAATTAACCCGCATGCATCTCTTGCGGGTTCCGAGCTAAACTTTAGCTGAATCGGTGAGTCGCCCACACTGGTAGTCAGAAATCGCCTCTTCGATTTCTTCACGAGTAGTCATAACAAATGGCCCATGTTGCACTATAGGCTCGTTAAGCGGCCTTCCTGCTAAGAGCAAAAATCGTGCTCCATTTTTTGAAGCCATGATATCCACCGTATCTCCCTCAGTAAGGATAGCTGCGGCACGATGTACAAGCAATGTCGTCTCATCCCCAATCATAGCCTCCCCCTCATATACATAAACACAGCTATTATGTGTCAGAGGGAGCGCAACACTAACGCTATGACCTGCCGGTAGGTACACATCTAAAAAATATGGATCTGCCGATAACGCATTTATTGGACCTGGTATCACACGACCGTCATATTCAAATCGACCAGCAATAATACGTACGCGCAGACCCGTTGCCTCGCTAAACTCGGGAATCGAATCTTTAGGAATGTCCTGATATGTGGGCGGTTTCATTTTGGCGGCAGCGGGTAAATTAATCCACAACTGAAAACCCCGCATCCGACCCTCTGTTTGTTCTGGCATTTCAGAATGGATCACGCCGCGACCCGCACTCATCCACTGCACATCTCCAGGACCTATAACCCCGCTATTACCCATACTATCCACATGCCGCATGAAACCATCGATCATATACGTTACGGTTTCAAAACCTCGATGCGGATGAGAAGGAAACCCAGCTAAGTAGTCATTAGGATCATCTGAATAAAATTCATCCAACATCAAAAATGGATCTAATCGTAAAAAATGAGACGATCCAATACTTCGCCTAAGCTTTACTCCAGCACCATCTGAGGTCTCTATGGATGGAATCATACGATCTACCCTGCGTTTAATCATCACAGCTCGTTTAAAGCTTGTTATGACTGCCATCACAAAAAACGCCATTGGCACTATGTTTACAGCCACACAGATAAACAGTCTCAGTTTTTTCAGCTATAAATGAAACGGGTGTAAACGCGGTGGATTGATGGCTGCCATCACAAAATGGTTGATTCTTGCTTTGGCCGCAAGAGCACCAGTAGTAAGACTGGCCAGCAGTTACTTCCAATGCGTAAGGCGATTTTTGAGCAATATGAGGCTTCATGATGTTTCCTTTAGCTAATAAAAATGGATTTGAGAGTTTTTAGAGCTTCCTCAATTTCTTTCATTTGTTTTTTCGACAGCTTTTGAAATGCCACTTCAAGATGTTTAAGGTGCTCTGGAAAAAACTTTTCGAAAATCTTCTGCCCTTTATCAGTTAATTTAAGCAAATGACTACGAGCATCATTGGGATTTTCTAGAGTGGTAATAAAGCCTTTTTGAACCATGCGCTCAACTACACCAGTTAGAGAACTTTTGGAAATAAGTGTTTTTTCTCCTAACTGCTTATAGGTCATCGGCGACTGATTAGCCACTGTCGCAATCACATCAAACTGAACCGGCAGTAGCCCTAACCCTCGGATATGGGCAGAAGAATAGCCCTCAAATTCTTGATAGGCTATAGCCAGCTGTTTAATAACGGGGAGAAAGTTCATATGCGTACAATATAGTCAACATACATACTAATGTCAAATTCCTTACAAAACAGCTAAGTATTACAAAGAAGGTTGTGATGGTGCGCCTGCGCCAATCCAGGCTATGAGTATGCCAAAGGTGAAGGTGTTACGCATAGTGACGGTAGAGCACCGAAGCTTTTTGATTTTAGCTTGTGAATTTAAATAGCAAACGGCTTGTGACAACTACGAAAAATTTAAGAAAGCAGGCGCAAACTGAACCTACATTCCTCCTAAACTCTTCAATCATCTCTTTTGGCACAACAGCTGGGTAACACAAGGTTGGCTATCAAGACTGCTACGGACCACACTCGACTTGATACCAAAATCAGCCTTCTCCGGAATAGCGCCACATTTTTCTATTGCAAACTCTATGTCTAACTGCCCAACACCTACCAACAATGACTTTCCAAACTCATCAAGAATGGTTCCCCCACTGATACCAGGCTGAAGTGCGGCATCAATTTGAATTTGTGAAAAATTATTCCCTATTCCAGACTGAGCACTGACAATTCCTTCTAATCATAGAAAACCGCTACGTTTTCGATAGACTCTCGTTCCGTTCGATACCTATTAACCGGATGCGACTCTTCTCCATATCCAAAACTAATACCACACAAAAGGTTGCGGTTTATATCGATTTGGACATGTTGCCGTATGACATCAGGATAACTCGCGACAGCTGCCTGCGCAATTGTATTAATACCAAGCTCCTGCGCTAGAAGCATAAAAGAGGAAATATAAAGTCCACAGTCGAGCGCCCCATAAAGGCCAAGCTCTTTAGGAGTTGAAATGAACAATGCATGTGGCGCACTGAAAAAATTAAAGTTTTCTAGGCTCTGCTCCTTGGTTTTTTCGACCTCACCTTTTTGAATGCCGACAGAATCATAAAGCTGCAATCCACAAACTTTCCTTCTCTCTCTAAAAACACCTGAATATTGCTCCGGAAAATCAAAATCAGGATTGGGAACATCCCCGCTGGACGCGGATTGAATCAACGAGTCACTAAGCTTCTTAAGCGACTCACCTGAAATGACATCTATAGCCCAAGGTTGCGTGTTACACCACGATGCCGTTTTTTGGACAGTTTTCAGCAAGTCATTAATCACCGTTCTTGGCAGAGGGGTCTCGGCGAATTTACGGCAACTGAATCTACCTTCTAGGGCTTTTTGCACACTCATTTCTCACTCCCACTTTTTTGTAATATTCCTAACTACTTAGACCTCGCTCGCTTCTTCACCTTATTGCTAGCCGCCGAAGAAGTCTTAGCCTCGTACTTCCACTTTGGAGCCAACTGCTTTGATTGAAACATATCGTCAACGGGAAGCTGATACCCATCGGTTAATCGATTCCCCGCGTTAGCCAAAGCTACAATTGAATTTAACTCCCCAAGGATTTCATCATCTAGACCTTTTTTTCGAGCTGCAGCAGTGTGACTATTTATACAGTAAGTGCAACTATTCGTGATGCTCACTGCCAGATAAATTAACTCCTTGGTCAGCGGGTCCAAACGAGACGGCTTGATCATTGCCTCCTTCATTTGACTCCAAAACTGCTTCAGCAAAGGAGGGTGTGAAGCCAATGCCCTCCATATGTTATTCACATAATCAGATTGAAGTGTGTTCATAATATC